>SBBV01000309.1 GCA_005240015.1 Candidatus Odyssella thessalonicensis
CATAGCCCCGCGGTTGGATGGTACGGACCGCGCGGTCTTCGAGCGGCTCATCGCCAATCAGGCGGTCGGCACCGCGGCGGCTGTGATCGACGTGCGCACCGGGAGCGCGCTCTTCACCGTGAACGCGGGCGGCGGCGATCGACCGCTCGTGCTGCGCCCGCAGACGCTGGAGCTGTTGAAGACCAACACGAGTGCCTCGGTTCTCGGCGTCGAGGCGCGCACCGCCGAATCCGAGCCAGCGCTGCTCGTGGCCAGCGCGCGCATCGAGCGCGGAGGATCGTCCTACGTTCTCGTGCTGAGAAACGTCTCCGCCCTGCACGAGCTGAGCACGGTACTATCGACCGTGCGCAGCGACGCGGAATGGACGGTCGCGGCACTGGACCAGCACCGCACAATCGCGGCGCGCAACCGTGCGCACGCGCAGTTCGTCGGAACGCGCGCCACGCCCTCGTTGACAAACGAGGTGGACCGCGCCACGGAGCGATTCTTCTTCGCCTACAACAAGGAGGGACAGCGGGTTTACACCGCGTTCCGCACCTCGCCGGCCACGGGATGGACGGTGGCCGTGGGCGTGCCGGCTGCGGCGATCGAGAGCTCGCTGCACCGCGCCCGCCTAATCCTGGGCGGCGCCGGCGCCGGAACGCTCATCGTCAGCGGCTTTCTCGCGCTGGTGCTGATCCGAAGCCACACACGGCGCCGCCGCGCCGAGGAGCGCGCCGTGGCGCTCGAGCATCAGCGGGCAGTGGCCGAGCGCATCGGCGACCTCGCCGCGAATTTGCCCGGCGCCATCTTCCGCCTGGAGCAGAGGCCGGGCCAGCCCCTGGTCTTCACCTATCTCAGCGAGGGCGCGCGAGGCTTGATGGAGCTCCAACCGGTCGCACCAGGCGAAAGCATGCCGATCGAGGCGCTGGACCGGCTCGTGGAGCCGATGCAGCGCGCGCAGTTCCGCGACGCCATCGAAGCCTCGGCGCGCGCATTGGCCCCGCTCGGGGTGCAGCTCTGCTTGCGTGGCCGCACGGGCGCGCCGCTCTGGCTGAGCGCCACCGCCCAGCCCAAGGCCCAGGCCGACGGCACGATCGCTTGGGACGGCGTCTTGCTCGACATCAGCGAGCGCAAGCGGGCGGAGGACGCGCTCGGCGAAAGCCACGCGCGCTTCAAGGATTTCGCGGAGGCCGCATCCGATTGGTTCTGGGAAACCGGACCCGACCTGCGTTTCACATTCTTTTCGCCGCGGCGACACGATCCCAGCGGGGAGACCGATCGCCACCTCCTCGGCCTCACGCGCGAAGAGCTCGCGCGCCCCTCGGCCGAGGAGCTGCCGCTGTGGGCCGCGCATCGCGACGACCTCGAGGCCCGCCGGCCCTTCCGCGACTTCGTCTACCGCGTGAACCACCCGCCCGCCGAGGGCCGCTGGGTGCGCGCGAGCGGCAAGCCGGTGTTCGACGCGGACGGGGCGTTCCGCGGCTATCGCGGGGTCGCGTCGGACGTGACGCGCGAGAAAGAGGCCGAGCAGCGGCTCGCCGACGCGCAGAGGACGTTGCGGGATGCGGTCGAGAGCCTGCGCGCCGGCTTCTTGCTCTTCGGCGAGGACGGCCGGCTTGCGATCGCCAATTCGCGGGCCGCCGAAATTCTGCCGGAGTGGAGCGCGCGGCCGGGTGCCACACTCGCCGACCTGTTCGCGATCCTGCTGCCGCGCGAGACCCCGCCCGGCGCAGCGCCCGAGCGCCCGGCACGAGAGCAAGCGTTCCGTGGCAAGGAGCGCGAGCAGGATTTCCAGCTCGCGGCGGAGCGTTGGATTCGCCTGATCGGCCGGCCGACCTCGGCGGGCGGAACAGTGATGCTGTTGTTCGACGTCTCGCAGGACAAGCAGCGCGAGCGGAACTTCGTGCAGACGCAGAAGCTGGAGGCGATCGGGCAGCTGACCGGCGGCGTCGCGCACGATTTCAACAATCTGCTGACCGTCATCCTCGGCAATTCGGAGCTCCTCGAGGAGGCGCTCGCCTCGGATGCGAAGCTCCGCAGGCTCGCCGCCACCAGCAAGACCGCCGCCGAGCGCGGCGCGGAGCTGACCCACCGCCTGCTGGCGTTCGCGCGGCGCCAGCCGCTGGCGCCAGCGGCGACCGACGTGAACAGACTCGTTTCGGGCATGGACGGCCTGCTGCGCCGCACCTTGGGAGAGCACATCGAGATCGAGCTCGTGCGCGGCGCCGGGCTGTGGCACGCGCTCGTCGACGCCGTGCAGCTCGAGAACGCGCTTCTGAACCTCTCCATCAACGCGCGCGACGCGATGCCCTCGGGCGGTCGGCTCACGATCGAGACCGCGAACGCCCACCTCGACCACGATTACGCGTCGCGCCACGCCGAGGTGACCCCGGGCCAGTACGTCATGGTGGCGGTGTCCGACACGGGTATCGGCATGGCGCCCGACGTGGTGGCTCGCGCCTTCGAGCCTTTTTTCACGACGAAAGACGTCGGCAAGGGCAGCGGCCTCGGACTCAGCATGGTCTATGGCTTCGTCAAGCAGTCGCGCGGCCACGTGAAGATCTACTCCGAACCGGGGCACGGCACCACCGTGCGGCTCTACCTGCCGCGCGCGAGAAGCGAGGGCGCCGCCGCGGAGGCGATGGAGGACACGCCCGAGATCGCGCGCGGCAGCGAGAGCATCCTGTTGGTGGAGGACGACGAGCTCGTCCGCGCCCACACCGGCGCCCAGCTCTCAGCCCTGGGCTACCGGGTGGTGAGCGCCAGAAATGGGCCCGAGGCGCTCGCCCTTTTCAAGGGAGGCGCCGAGATCGATCTCGTGTTCACCGACGTGGTGATGCCGGGCGGAATGAGCGGGCGCCAACTCGCCGACGAACTGCGGAAGCTCGACCCCGACCTGCCGATTCTCTTCACCTCGGGCTACACCGAGAACGCGATCGTCCATCACGGCCGCCTTGATGCGAGCGTTCATCTGCTCAACAAGCCGTATCGGCGGCAGGAGCTGGCCGCCAAGATACGGGAGGCGCTTGCGGGCCGGACCACAGCGGGCAAAGCCGGCCGCGACGGAGAGTGAGCCGCCTACCTCTTCTCGTCCTTCTTCGGCTCGAACGAGAGCGCGGCGGAGTTCATGCAGTAGCGCTCGCCGGTGGGCCGCGGGCCGTCGGGAAAGACATGGCCGAGATGCGCGTCGCAGCGCGCGCACAGGACTTCGGTGCGGGTCATGAAGAAGCTGCGGTCCTCCTTGAGCGTGACCGCATCGGGGCTCACCGGCGCCCAGAAGCTCGGCCAGCCGGTGCCGGATTCGTATTTGGTCGAAGACTCGAACAGCGGCGTGCCGCAGCAGATGCAGCGATAGAGCCCGGGCGCCTTGTTGTTCCAGTACTGGCCGGTGAAGGCGCGCTCGGTGCCGTGCTTGCGGGTGACGTGATATTGCTCGGGCGTTAACTGCTTTTTCCACTCGGCGTCGCTTTTCACGACTTTGTCGGTTTTTGGGCTGACATCGTTCATGGCAGGTCTCCGCAGTCGACATGCGCCCCCGCGCGTTATGTGCTAAGATAGCGAAATTGAGCGACGCGACCAGCGCCGCGCCTTCACTTCCGCGTCAATCCGGAACCGAGGTGCGCTTATGATCGTTTCTCAAATCCTGCGCGAAAAGGGCAGCGCCGTCTTGACCGTGGCGCCGGATGCGAGCGCCGTCGAGGCGGCGCGCATCATGAACGCACGCCGCGTGGGCGCCCTCGTCGTGCGCCGCGGCGGCGGCAAGCTCGAGGGCATCATTTCGGAGCGCGACATCGTCATCGCGCTGGCCGAGCACGGCCCCGCAGCCACCGAGCGGCCGGTGCGCGCGCTGATGACGCCGGCCGAGCGCCTCATCACCTGCAGCCCCGGCGACACGATCGACCGCATCACCGCGGTGATGACCGACCGCCGCGTCCGTCATCTCCCCGTGGTCGAGGGTACGCGCCTCGCCGGCATCATCTCGATCGGCGACGTCGTCAAGGCCCGCCTGCGCGAGACACAAGCGGAGGTTGAGGCGATGACGGCGTATGTTCGCGGCTGATCCGGCGCCCCGTGCGCGCGCCATCGCGGGGGCGCCGCGCCCAACAACATAGGGCGGGCGAACCACCGCTTCGCCCGCTCTAGGTATAAATACGGATAGGCGTTCCGCCGCGCGAGCTACTTCGCGAGGACGAGATTCTCCGCCTTCTTGCCCTTGCGGTCGTCCACAACGTCGAAAGTCACGCGCTGGCCCTCGGAGAGGGATTGCAGTCCCGCGCGTTGAACCGCGGTGACGTGCACGAACACGTCCTTGCCGCCGCCATCAGGCGCGATGAAGCCGAAGCCTTTCGTCGCGTTAAACCACTTGACCGTACCCGTCGCCATTTAGTCGTCGTCCCTTTTCGTTCGGCCCCCCACGAAACACCCGCGCGGCGGCCGAAAGAGCCGCGCGGAAGCGGTATATAATGCACCATTTTGCAGGGGCGGTGTTACGGTTTTTCGGCTGAAGCGCGCAGACCACGGCAGTGCCCGCCGCCCGCATGTGTAGAGATGCGGATTGACGCTCCACGACGGCGCCGAAGTTGCTTGCAGCCCGTGGTTGAGCTTAGGCGGCGAGCGCGGCCTGGACGGCGCTGCCGAGACGCTCGACGATCATGTCGATGTCCGCCGCCCGCACGATGTAGGGCGGCGCAATCATGACATGATCGCCGCGCTTGCCGTCGATCGTGCCGCCGGCGGGATAGATGCAGAGCCCGCGCGCCATCGCCTCGGCCTTGATGCGCTGGTGGAGCTTCTTCGCGGGGTCGAACGGGCGCTTGCTCTGGCGCTCCTCGACCAGCTCGATCGCCTGGAACAGCCCGCGGCCGCGGATGTCGCCGACGTGGTGATGGTTGCCGAAGCGGTCGTGCAGCCGGTCGGAGAGCCGCGCGCCCATCGCGCGGACATTGGCGAGGAGACCGTCCTCGCGGATCGTCTGCTGCACCGCCAGCGCCGCCGCGCAGGCGAGCGGATGACCCATGTAGGTATGGCCGTGCATGAACGCGCCGGACCCCTTGGCGATCGCGTCGTAGATCTTTCCGGCGACGATGAGCGCGCCGATCGGCTGCACGCCGCCGCCCAATCCCTTCGCCACGGCGATGAGGTCGGGCGTGACACCTTCCTGCTCGCAGGCGAAGAGCGTGCCGGTGCGGCCCATGCCGCACATCACCTCGTCGAGCATCAAGAGCACGCCGTAGCGGTCGCAGATCTCGCGGACGCGCTTGAAGTAGCCCGGCACCGCGGTGACGCAGCCCGCCGTCGCCCCCACCACCGGCTCGGCGACGAAGGCCGCGACCGTGTC
>SBBV01000226.1 GCA_005240015.1 Candidatus Odyssella thessalonicensis
ATCACACGCAACGTCGAGGCCGACGCGCTCGCGGTCGAGCGCGCCGAGCAGCGCGAGATCCCGCGCGGGGCCGCGCGCTTCCGCGAGAAGCGCATGGCCGAGAAGGCAAGGGCGAAAGCGAAGAGCGGATAGAGGACAGCATGTGCGGCATCGTCGGCATCATCGGCAAGCGCGAGGTCACTCCGCTGCTCATCGAGGGGCTGAAGCGCCTTGAATATCGCGGCTACGACTCGGCCGGAGTGGCGACGCTCGTCAACGGCCACATCAAGCGCCGCCGCGCGCAGGGACGGATCGCCAATCTCGAAGCCAAGCTCCAGGAGCGGCCGCTCACCGGCACGGTCGGCATCGCGCATACGCGCTGGGCGACGCACGGCGTGCCCAACGAGGTCAACGCCCATCCCCACGCCACCGACCGCGTCGCCATCATCCACAACGGCATCATCGAGAACTTCCAGGAGATCAAGAGCGAGCTGATCGCGGCCGGCCACACCTTCGAGAGCCAGACCGACAGCGAGGTCGTGGCGCATCTCGTGACGCACTACCTGAACCAGCAGATGCGGCCCAAAGAGGCGGTGGCGGCGGCGCTGAAGCGCCTCCACGGCGCCTTCGCCCTGGCCCTCATGTTCGCCGGCGAGCACGATTTGCTGATCGGCGCGCGGCGCGGGCCGCCGCTCGCGGTCGGCTACGGCGACGGCGAGATGTATCTCGGCTCGGACGCGCTGGCGCTGGCCGCGCTCACGCGCAAGATCTGCTATCTCGAGGACGGCGACTACGTCGTCGTCAACGGCCGCAGCGCCGAAATCTACGACGCCAACGACAGGGCGGTGGCGCGCAAGGTGGTCGAGACCGCCGCCTCGGGCGCCCTCATCGGCAAGGGCCAGTTCCCGCACTTCATGCTGAAGGAGATCTACGAGCAGCCGGCGGTGATCGGCGACACGCTCGCGAGCTATCTCAACCCGGCCACCTTCGCGATCAACCTGCCCGCGCTGCCCTTCGATCTCGCCAAGGTGCCGCGCTTCACGATCACGGCCTGCGGCACCGCCTATTACGCCGGCTTCGTGGCGAAGTACTGGCTCGAGCAGGTGGCGCGTGTGCCGGTCGAGCTCGACGTCGCCTCGGAGCTGCGCTACCGCAACGCGCCGCTGCCCGCGGGCGGCGTCATGATCGTCGTCTCGCAATCGGGCGAGACCGCCGACACGCTGGCGGCGCTGCGCTACGGCAAGGAGCAGAAGCAGAAGGTGCTCGCGGTCGTGAACGTGCCCGAGAGCTCGATCGCGCGCGAAGCCGACGCCGTGCTGCCGACCCGCGCCGGCCCCGAGATCGGCGTCGCCTCGACCAAGGCGTTCACGACGCAGCTTACCGTCCTCGCCGCGCTGGCACTCGCGACCGCGCGCGCCCGCGGCACGATCGACAAGGCCCGCGAGGCCAAGCTGTCGCATGCCATTGCCGAGGTGCCCGCCCGGGCCGCCGAAGTGCTCGCGCACGACAAGCAGCTGAAGCTCATCGCCCACGTGGTGGCGCATGCTCGCGACGTGCTCTACCTCGGCCGAGGCCCTTCCTATCCGATTGCGCTCGAAGGAGCCTTGAAGCTCAAGGAAATCTCCTACATCCACGCCGAGGGATATGCCGCCGGCGAGATGAAGCACGGGCCGATCGCGCTCATCGACGAGCAGGTGCCGATCATCGTCGTGGCCCCCTCCGACGAGCTCTTCGACAAGACCGCATCGAACACGCAGGAGACGGTGGCGCGCGGCGGCAAGGTGATCTTCCTCTCCGACAAGGCCGGCATCGAGAAGCTCGGCGACATCGCGCTCACCTCGGTCGAGCTGCCGGCGGTCGACCCGTTCGTGGCGCCGATCCTCTACGCGATCCCGGTGCAGCTGCTCGCCTACCACACCGCCGTGATCAAAGGCACCGACGTCGACAAGCCGCGCAACCTCGCGAAGAGCGTCACCGTCGAGTGAGCGGCGACGAGAAGCCGGCGTTGGCGAGGCTGGTCGCGGCCCTCCGCGGCGATCCCGAGGGCAGACTCTTTCGGCGCGCGCAGTACTACGTCTTCAACGCCGTCGTTGGCGGGATCGTCGGATTCTTCGTCGTCGCGATGGCGACGCCGTCGCGCGAGCGCGGCGGCGAGGGGTTCCCGCTCGAGATCTATTTGGGCGCCATCGCCGCGGGTGCCGTGATCGGCCTCGCCGTCGCGATCGTGCCGCGCCTCGTCCGCCCCAAGGACTGGCCCACGCGCGAGGAATTCCGCCGCGGCGCCGAGAAGAAGGACGAAGAGCGCCGCTGACGCGCCGCGCCTCCGACGCTAGTCTCCCGCCCGGGCTCGTTCGGGGAAGGGGCGCATGTCACCGGTTGTCGCCAAGGTCATCTGGATCGCCGTCAACCCGGCGAACATTCTTCTCGGGCTCTTCGTGTTCGGCGTGCTGTTGCTGTTCACGCGCTGGCGGCGATCCGGCCGGCTGCTGACCGCCCTCGCCGCGCTGCTGGCGCTCTTCATCGCGTTTCTGCAACCCGGTGCGTGGCTGATGGCGGCACTCGAGGAGCGCTTCGCGCCGCCAACGGAGCTGCCCGCAAACGTGGCCGGCATCATCGTGCTCGGCGGCGCCATCGACACGCTGCAGACCGGGCGCTTCGGACAGGTGGCGTTGAACGGCCGCGCCGAGCGCGTCACCGCCTTCGTGGCGCTCGCCAAGCGCTATCCCGAGGCGAAGCTCGTCTATAGCGGCGGCGCCGGCATCATCGTGAAGGAGCAGACCAGCGAGGCCGAGCTCGCGAAGCCGCTCTTGGTGGCGCTTGGCGTCCCCGAAGCGCGGCTCGTTCTCGAAACCAAGTCGCGCGACACGCACGAGAACGCGCTCATGACGCGCGACCTCGTAAAGCTGGCGCCGGGCGAGGTGTGGATCCTCGTCACCTCGGCGGCGCACATGCCGCGTGCGGCCGGGACGTTCCGCCGCATCGGCTGGACCGTCGTCCCCTACCCGGTCGATTTCCGCCACCTTGGCGAGGGCGACGAGGCCTTCGGCCGCAATCTCGGCCGCGGCCTCGTGCTGCTCAACGTCTCGCTGCGCGAATGGCTGAGCCTCGCGCACTATTACATCGCGGGGCGCATCGATCGCCTGTTGCCGGCGCCGTAAGGCCGTCTTGCCGCGGCTGATTTATGCGCATAACTTATGCGCATAACAACGGAGCCCGCCATGGACGCGCGAAGCCCCAAGCGCAGGAAGCGCGCAATCAATCTCAGCATCGACAGCGATCTGCTGCGCGAAGCAAAGTCACTCGGGATCAATCTTTCGCGCTTCGCCGAGGACAAGCTCGCCGAAGAGGTGAAGCGGCGACGCTGGGAGACATGGCGGGCCAAAAATCGCGACGCGATCGAAGCATATAACCGATTCGTCGAGCGCTACGGCATCTTCGGCGAAGAGTATCGCCGCTTCTGATGGCCCAGTTCGACGTCTATCCCAACCCTGGCCGCAACCGCGAACAGATTCCCTTCGTGTTGGACATTCAGTCGGATCTACTGCGCGACCTCGCGACTCGCGTGGTCGTACCGCTGGGCGTGCCTGAAAGCGTCGAGCGGCGCTATCTCACCACATTGAATCCGGTGTTCAAGGTTGCGCGGCGGCAGGTCGTCATGCTCTCGACCGAGATCGCACACATGCCGGCCCGCCTGCTCATCCGCCCCGTCGCAAACCTCGAAGCACAGCGCTTCGAGGTCTTGCGCGCGATCGACGCCGTCCTGTCCGGCGTTTAGCCAACTCACTCGCCGGCGCTTGTCGATCCCGCGAGCTGCGTGCCAGCCGCTGGGCGCTGAGCGGCGCGGCCGAGATTGCCACGCAGCACGCGCCAGGCGATGGCGGGCGCGAGGATCGAGGGCGGCGGCGCCACGAGGTTGGCGACGCGATGGAACGCGAGCGAGAGCACCGGGTCGCGATGCGCGGCGCGATGCAGCTTCCCGACATACCAGTTCAAGAACTTGGTCATCGGCCCGCGCGGCCCCTCGGTTTCAGGGAAACCGAGATCGGCGCCGACCGCGATGCTCCACGGCGCCTCGACGACGCGGCCGGCGCGGCGGAAGAATCTGAGCCACAGCGGCGCGCCGCCGGACACGAGGCAATCGCGCAGCGCCACCGCCTGCAGCGCGGCCGAGGTCATGCCCTGGCCGAACACCGGATTGAAGCGGCAGATCGCGTCGCCGAACACGAGGAGCCCCGCGGGGAAGCGGCGCAGCCGCTCGTAGCGCCGGCGTGTGCTGCCGGCGAATTTGAACGTCCGGAAGTCCGAGATCGGCTCGGCGGTGCGCACGAGGTCGTGCATCGCCGAAGACGGCATGCCGGCGAGGAACTCGGCGAAGCCGTTCTCGTCGACCGGCGGATGCTGGCCGAAATAACCGGCGGCGGAGACGATCCAGCGATCCCCTTCGAGCGCCAGCGCCGTGCCCGAGCGCGGGTTGGGCGGCTGGGTGGTGACCACGACGCCCATGCGGCCGCCGAGATCCTCGGGCCGGCGGCGATAGAGCCGCGTCGTGTAGCCGATGCCGACGCGCACCATCTCCTCTTGCGGCGCCGCGTAGCCCAGCGCCGCGAGCCAGGACGGGGTCTTGGATCCGCCGCCCGTGGCATCCACGACGAGATCGGCCCGCATCTCCTCGACGGTGCCCGCGGCGCGCTGCACGCGCACGCCCGTGACGCGCGCGCGGTCGGGCGAGGTGAGCAGCTGGAGGGCGTCGCTTTCTGACGCCACGACGACGTTCGGAAGCGCCGCGAGGCGCGTGCGCAGCTGCGTCTCGAGCAGCGGTCGGCTCAGCACGATGCCGGTGAGGCCGCCCTGCACCGGGGCGAGGAAGTCGCCGGCGCAATGCCAGAGCAGATCGGCCGAAACCTCGCCGCTCAAGGCGCCGCGCGCGGTCAGCTCGGCGGTGATGCCGGGGAAGAAGTCCTCGATGATCTCGAGGCCGCGCGCCAAGAGCCCGTGCGCGTGCTCGCCTTGCGGCACGCCTTTGCGGTGGCGCGGCTCGTCGGCCAAGGCATCGCGCTCCAACAGCGTTACGCGCCGGAATTCGCCGGCCAGCGCGCGGGCGGCCAGCAATCCGCCCATGCTCGCGCCGAGGACGATGGCATGATCGCGGTTAAGGTGCTTGGGCATAGTTCGACTCCAAGGCTTCGATCGGCGCCCGGGAGCAGATACGCGCCCGATGGCCGAATGGATTTGCAACGACCCTGACGCCTCGAGCTTGCTGATTTCGGTGCGCCCGGGCAGTGATGGCAGTCACCACTCGCGCGCGATGGTGTATATGACAGAAAACCCGTTTGCCCGGGCTCCGGCATTCTTGCCTGCGCCGCCGGGCGCGCCCGCGCCGGCCGCATGTCTTGACGAAAGCGCGCGGCGGCGCGATCAAGCCGGCGAGAGGTGAACCATGCAGCTCAAGGACCCCGCCCTGCTCCGCAACGAAGCCTTCGTCGACGGCGCCTGGATCGGCGCCGACGGCGGCAAGCGCTTCGCCGTCACCAACCCGGCCGACGGCAGCGTCGTCGCGGAAGTGCCCGATCTCGGCGCGGACGAGACGCGGCGTGCGATCGCGGCCGCCCATGCGGCCTATCCCGCCTGGCGCGCCAAGAGCGGCAAAGAGCGCGCGGGCGTCTTGCGCGCGTGGTTCAACCTCTTGATGGCGAATGCCGACGATCTCGCCACCATCATGGTGACCGAGCAGGGCAAGCCGCTCGCCGAGGCGAAGGGCGAAGTGGTCTACGGCGCCTCGTTCATCGAATGGTTCGCCGAGGAGGCGAAGCGCGTCTACGGCGATCAGATCCCGACCGTGTGGGGCGACAAGCGCCTGTTCGCGCTCAAAGAGCCGATCGGCGTTTGCGCGGCGATCACGCCGTGGAACTTCCCGATCGCGATGATCACGCGGAAGATCGCGCCGGCGCTGGCCGCCGGCTGCACCGTCGTCGCCAAGCCGGCCGAGCAGACGCCGCTCTCGGCGCTGGCGCTCGCCGAGCTCGCGCAACGCGCCGGCTTGCCCAAGGGCGTGCTCAACGTCGTCACCGGCGATCCGGTCGCGATCGGCGGCGAGCTCACCGCCAACCCGATCGTGAGGAAGCTCTCCTTCACCGGCTCGACCGAGATCGGCAAGCTGCTGATGCGCCAATGCGCCGGCACGGTGAAGAAGATCTCGCTCGAGCTGGGCGGCAACGCGCCGTTCATTGTCTTCGACGACGCTGACCTCGCCGCCGCGGTCGACGGCGCCATTGCATCGAAATACCGCAACACCGGCCAGACCTGCGTCTGCGCCAACCGCTTCTTGATCCAGGACGGTATCTACGAGGAGTTCACCTCGCGCCTCGCGCAGGCGGTGAGCGCGCTCAAGGTCGGCGACGGCTTCACGCCGGGCGTCACGCAAGGGCCGCTCATCGACCGCCAGGCGCTCGACAAGGTCGAGCAGCACGTGGCCGACGCCAAGAGCAAGGGCGCGCGCGTCGTGATCGGCGGCAAGCGCCACGCGCTCGGCGGCACGTTCTACGAGCCGACCGTGCTCGCCAACGCCACCACCGAGATGCGGCTCGCGCGCGAGGAAACCTTCGGCCCGGTCTCGCCGCTGTTCCGCTTCAAGGCCGACGACGACGCGATCAAGATCGCCAACGACACCGAGTACGGCCTCGCCTCGTACTTCTACAGCCGCGACAACCGCCGCATCTGGCGCGCGGCCGAGCGGCTCGAATACGGGATGGTCGGCGTCAACACCGGCATCATCTCGACCGAGGTGGCGCCGTTCGGCGGCATGAAGGAATCCGGCATCGGCCGCGAGGGCTCGAAATACGGCATCGAGGAATATGTCGAAGTGAAATACGTGGCGCTGGGCGGGCTCTGACATCGGCGCCGCGCCAGTAGCGTTACGATTCGCTTACCTCAGCCGCCGCGCGCGGCACGACTCCTTAAGACGCGTTTAATGCCGTTTCGCGTAGCGTTTCGCGCGAGGGAACTCGCTCCCACACTTCGGCGTTGGGCACAGCGCCAGGCTAGGGGAGAGGTCGCGGCATGCGCGCAGACTCGCCTTCGCGGCAGGCGGGAAACGGAGCTGCCGCCGCTTCGGCGCGGCGACGGGCCGATGCCGATGTCGAGCTTGCGCTCGTGCGCGAGCTCTACGGCCCGCGCAAGCCGTTGCTCGCCGCCAATCTCGGCGGTGCGGCGCTCCTCGCCGCGGTCTTGTGGGACAGCGCCGTTCGCGCCGAGCTCATCCTCTGGTCGGCGCTGATCGCCGGCGTCACCGTCGTGCGCTACGCGCTGGTGCGCCGCTTCAACGCACTGCAGCCCGGCAGCGAAGGTGCTGCGTTCTGGGTGTGGGCCTACGCGGCCGGCGCGTTCTGGGGCGGCGTGCTCTGGGGCGCCTCGGTGGCGCTGTTCCCTGCCGCCGGCATCGATGGCAACGGTCAGGCCTTCGTCCTCATCATCGCCGGCCTGAGCGCGGCCGGAATGAGCGGCTACGCGGTGTGCCCAGTCGTGTTCGTCGCCTTCCTCGTCCCCGCGACGCTGCCGTTCGGCTGGCACCTCTTTCATGCCGGCGGACAATTCAAGCCGTCGTTCTGCGCCCTCTTCTTCGTCTGGCTCGCGCTCATGGTGGTGGTGGCGCTGTGGCGCTCGCGCCGCATCGCCGAAGCGATCGGTGCCGAAGGCGCCGCCGCCGAGCAGCTCGCGCGCGCCTCGGTCGAGCGCGAAAACGCGCAACGGGCGAGCGAAACCAAGGCGCGCGTCGTGGCTCAGCTCTCCCACGAGCTGCGCACGCCGCTCAACGCCATCGTCGGCTTCTCCGAAGCGATCAAGCACGGAGTCTTCGGCCCGATCGGCAATCCGCGCTACAGCGCCTACGCCGACAACATCCACGACAGCGGCCGCCACCTGCTCGCGGTGATCGAGCGCGCGCTGGTCGACCGCGCGCTCGGCTCCGACATGCCGCCGATGGAGGAAGGCGATGTCGACTTGGGCGAGGTTGCGTCCGAGGCGGCGGCCGTGTTCGAGGCGCGCGCGCGCCAATGCGCGATCGATCTCGTGCTCGCGGTCGAGGACCCGGCCCCGGCGATCCGCGGCAATGCCACCAAGCTGAAGCAGGTGCTGATCAATCTCGTCTCCAACGCGGTGAAGTTCACGCCACCGGGCGGGCGCATCGTGCTCGAGGTCGCGACCCCGCGCGGCGAGGGCGCGGTGCTGCGCGTCGCCGACACCGGCGTGGGCATGGACAAAGAGGACATCGCCGCTGCGCTCGATCCAGGCACGGCGAACCCCAGGCGTGGCGGCCCCGACGCCGGCCGCGGTGTCGGGCTTCTCATCGCCAAATGGCTGATCGAGTTGCATGGCGGCCGGCTCGTCATCGAAAGCGCGCCGGGCATGGGCACGACGGCGACGGTGCGGTTGCCGCGCGAGCGCCTGCTGCTGCGCGTTCGCGGTGCACCTCCCCTCCCGCTGAGGTGACGACGTTGGCCTTTCGCCGGGCCCGGCGGCGCGGCAGCGGGTGGATTGCCCGGCACGGGCGCGTAATTGAGCGCACGTGCCGAGTGCTCTAGGCTCGCGGCTCCCCGCCCCTTCTCCTCCCGACCGATGTCGATCATCGCCGCCGAAGACCTCGTCTACGACTACCCGGGCGCGCGGGCGCTCGACCGCGTCTCGTTCGCGATCGAGCCCGGCACCATCACGGCGCTGGTGGGCCCCAACGGCGCCGGCAAGACCACCTTGCTGCGCTGCCTCGCCGTGCTCGACCGCCCCGCCGCGGGCCGCATCTGGCTCGACGGCCTCGACGTCGCCGATCATCCGCGCGAGAGCCACCGGAAGCTCGGCTACCTCTCCGATTTCTACGGGCTCTACGACGAGCTTACCGTGCGGCAGTGCCTCACCTATCACGCGGCGATCCACGACATGGCCCCGGAAGCGCAGCCCGAGGCGGTAGCGCGTACCGCCGCGCGCATGGGGCTCGGCGAGCTCATGGAACGGCGCGCGCAGCAGCTCTCGCGCGGCCAGCGCCAGCGCCTCGCCGTGGCGCAGGCGATCATCCACGATCCGGCGCTGCTGCTGCTCGACGAGCCGGCGGCCGGGCTCGACCCCGAGGCGCGCTGGAGCCTCTCCTCGCTCATCACCGATCTCGCCAAGGGCGGGATGACGCTGATCGTCTCCTCGCACATCCTTTCCGAGCTCGAGGACTATTCGACCCATGTGATGATCATCCGCGGCGGCCGGCTCGTGCTGCACAAGCCGCTGGCCGAAGCCGCCGCCGCAATCGGCGCCGACGACGACCGCACGAGCGGCCGCGCCCTGCGCCAGACCTGCATGCGCATCGAGATCGCGGCGCCCGATAGCGGTTTCGAGCGCGCGCTCAAGGGTTTCGGCGCGGCAGCGCGCATCGCCGTGCACGGCACCAGCGCCAGCGTGTTCATCCCCGCCGATGCCGCTGCGCGCGCGGCGCTGCTGCGTCACTGCGTCGGCGCCGGCCTCGCGGTTGTGGCCTATGGCGAGGACAAGGCGCGCGTCGAGGAGATCTATTTCGCGCTCTCGAAGGAGCCGGTGCCGGCCGGGAGCAAAGCGCCGTGATCCGCAATCCGGAGTTCCGGCGCAATCTCTGGATCCAGTTCTCGAGCACGCGCGTGCTCGTGGCCGCGCTGATCACCGGCCTGCTTCTGGCCTGCGCGCTCGCCGCCGACGTCGCCCTCACCACGCGGCGACAGTTCGTGCCCGATATCACCGCCTATGTCGCGCGCTGGCTCGCGATCGCCATCCTGCTGCTCTGGGCCGGGCGCCAGGCGGCGGGCGCCGTCGTCGGCGAGATCCGCCGCCGCACCTGGGACGCGCAGCGGCTCTCGACCTTGCATCCCTGGACCATGGCCTGGGGCAAGCTGTTCGGCGCCACGTCGCTGGCCTGGATCATGGGGCTGATCGCGGCGGCCGCCTACATCGCCAGCGGCGTGTTCGAGCGGCCGGCGGGCTACGTCGCCGCCGCCGCGGTCGGCATCCTGGGCTACGGCGTCGTCTGCCAGGCGACGGGGCTACTGTCGAGCCTCGCGCGCCTCACCGGCCGGCCGGGCGAGCGCGGCGGCGGCACCACGGTCGCCCACGTCGTCGGCCTCCTTGCCACCGCCGTGCTCGCCTCCTTCATCGAGTGGGGGCTCGAGAACCAGGGCCGCTGGTTCGGCATCGATATCGGCGCGCGGCTGTTGCGGCCGCTCACCATCTGGTTCTTCGCGCTCTGGGCCATCGTCGGCGTCTATCGCCGCATGCGCCGCGAGCTGCAGATGCGCAGCACGCCCTGGGTGTGGCTGCTGTTCCTGGCGGCGCTGGTCGTCTACGGCGAGGGACTCGCCTACGGCCGCGGCCGCCCCGCGATCGCATTGCTGCTGCCGACCGTCCTGCTCGCGCTCATGCTGTGGGCGATGGCGCTGATCGAGGCCAAGGATCCGCTGACGCTGCGCCAGAGCTTCGAGCGCCTCGCGCGCGGGCAGTGGCGCGAAGCCGCGACCTTGGTGCCGCTGTGGCTCGTCACCTACGTCGTGTTCGCGATCGTCGCCCTCGTCTCCATTGCCTTGGCGGCGGGCACGACCGGTGCGCTGCGCATCCTGCGCATTCCCGGCGAGCCCGAGTCCAGCACCTTGCTGATCCTCATTGCGTTCTTGCTGTTCCTCACGCGCGACGTGTTGATCGTGCAGATCTTCACGCTCGGCCGCGAAGCCAATCTCGCAGGCCTTTCGGGCGCCGTGATCTGGTTCGTGCTCTATTTCGCGATCCCGGCCGTCATGATCGCCGGGCGGCTCTGGGAATATCTCGGCCTCTTCTTGCCCACCGGGCAGGGCGGCTGGATGATCTGCCTCTTGCCGGCCGCGGCCGAGGCCGTTGCCTGCATCGGGCTCTTCGCCTGGCGCTGGCGCGTCTATTGGCGCGAAAACGCGGCCAGGGCGCCGCTCGGATGAGCGCGCTACTGCGCCTTCTTGCTTGCCTGCCAAGCCGAGTCGGCGCGATCCACGTTGGTCTTTAGGTTCTTGCGCCAGGCCTCGAGGGCTTCGCGGTTGAAGGTGAGGTAGAGCTTGCCCTCGACGACCGCCCAGGCTTCGGGATCGACCTCGTATTTCTTGCCGTCCATCGCCAGGCCCATGGCGCAGAAGCCGTCATATTGCGGCGCGTAGCGCACCGGATCGGCCACGAACCGGTCCCGATGCTCCTTGGTCGCGAACCGCCAGCGCATATTGTGCCAGACATGTTCGAACTCGGTGGTTCCGGGCGTGGCGCGCCCGAGCGTGAAGTAGGCGACGGGATCGTAGCCCTTGATCGCGAGCTTTTCCTGCGCCAGCGCCGCGCGGCCAAAGAACGCCGACCCGAGAATTGCGCAAAGCGCGAGGGCAAGAGCCGCAAGCGAGAAGCGATGCGACACGCCAGACATGAGCGGCCTCCAGATGAAAGCGCCACCCCTCATCCCAGGTCGGATTCTCACGCCCGACTAATGAAATTTTAGTATGAGTCTTTCGGCACATGCCGTCAAATGGATGATCCCAGAGGGTCACGTTGCCGTGAGTGAGACCGAGCGCAGGCTTGCCGCCATCCTCTCGGCCGACGCCGCCGGGTTCAGCCTGCTGATGAACCAGGACGAGCAGGCCGCCCATCGCACGCTCAAATCCGAGCGCGAGGTCATCGATGCCGCCATCGCCCGCCATCACGGGCGCATCGTGGGCACGGCGGGCGACAGCGTCCTCGCCGAGGTTGATGCCGACCCGGAAGCGCAACGAGCGTGCGGCGCCCGCGGCGGCGGCGGCGAGCGCGCGCTGGAAATCG
>SBBV01000001.1 GCA_005240015.1 Candidatus Odyssella thessalonicensis
CCTGCCCCCTCGCCCCGGGGCGAGGGGGACGATAGTCTCCGCGCATGAGCAAACGCATCGAAGTGCCGGCGGCCGCGTCTTGGCCTGATGAAGTCTATCGCGTGCTCAAAGCGGCGCGCGTTGCGCACATGTCGTACGTGCCTGATGCCGGCCATGCGCGCCTCATCGAGCTGTTCCACGCCGACAATGCGGTCATCACCAACGTGCTGACCACCGAGGAGGAGGGCATCGCGATCGCCGCCGGCGCATGGCTCGGCGGGCAGCGGAGCGTGCTGCTGATGCAGTCGAGCGGCGTCGGCAACTGCATCAACATGCTGTCGCTGGCGACGGTCGCGCGTTTCCCGCTGCTGATGTTGGTGACCATGCGCGGCGAGTTCGCCGAGTTCAATCCGTGGCAGGTGCCGATGGGCAAGGGAGCGGCGGCGGCGCTGGCGGCGGTGGGCGTGCGCACACTGCGCGCGGAGACGGCCGAGGATCTCGTCGAGACGGTGGCGCCGGCGGCGACGCTCGCCTACGAGGCCGACCAGCAGGTGGCGGTGTTGATCGCGCAGCGCCTGCTCGGCGCGAAGAAATGGTGAGCGCCATGGCGCGCAGCGGCACGCTCGAGCGCCGCGCGGCGGTGGTAGCATTGCTCAAGGATCGCGGCGATCTCCTCGTCATCGCCGGCCTCGGCTCCCCGGCCTGGGATCTCCACGCCGCCGGTGACAGCGACGCCAATTTCTATCTCTGGGGCGCGATGGGCAGCGCCGCGCTGATCGGGCTCGGCCTCGCGCAGGCGCAGCCGCAGAAGACGGTGCTGGCGCTCACCGGCGACGGCGAGCAGCTGATGGGCCTGGGCGGCCTCGCCACCATCGCCATAGCCAAGCCCGGGAACCTCGTCGTCGCCGTGATCGACAATGGGCATTTCGGCGAAACCGGCATGCAGCCGAGCCATACCGGCCGCGGCCTCGACTTGGCCGCCATCGCCGCCGCCTGCGGCTTCGCCGAGACGCGCACCGCGCACGACCTCGCCGGCGTCGAGTCGCTGCGCGCGGCGCTGCATGCGCCGGCCGCGGGGCCGCGCCTCTTCGTGATCAAGGTCGCGGCCGAGAACCCGCCGCGCTCGCTGCCGCCGCGCGACGCGGTCTATTTGAAGAACCGGTTCCGCGCGCGCCTTGGCCTGCCGGTCAACTAGAGCACATCCCGATTAGGTAGACTCGGCGCTCAATCCGTAGGGGCGCGCTGCGCGCGCCCTGTCTCAGCCCGGCGAGCCCTCGATCTGCACGCAGAGGGCGCGCGCAGCGCGCCCCTACGTGTGACACGCTTCCGCCTAAGCGGGACGCGCTCTAGCGATGGCGCGGCGCCAGCATCGCCGCCCTCCGGTCGCCCATCCGCTCGAGGCTTATCGGCGCGAGCACGAGACGACGCTCATCGAGACGTCGAGATCCGGCCGCGGGCCAGCTCACGCGGCGGCCAAGGCTGAGCACGCAGGTGACACGCCTTCGAGCGCGCTCTAAAACCGCGGCATGTCCGCAATCCAAGTCTCGCGCGAAGGTCCGCTCGCCGTCGTTACGTTGAACAAGCCGGCGAAGCGAAACGCACTCGCGATGCCGGATTGGCAGGCGCTCGGCACGGCCTTCCGCGGCCTCGCCGACGATGCGGCGGTGCGCGCGGTGATCCTCACGGGCGCCGGCGGACATTTCTGCGCCGGCGCCGACATCGGCGACTTCGACACGACGCGCCAGGACGTGCGCTCGGGCGAGGCCTATGCGCGCGCGGTCGACGCCTCGGCCGAGGCGATTCTCGAATTGCCGAAGCCGGTCATCGCCGCGATCGAAGGGAGCTGTTTCGGCGGCGGCTGCGGCCTCGCGATGGATTGCGACATCCGCATCGCGGCCAAGGGCGCCCGCCTCGCCATTCCCGCGGCCAAGCTCAACATCGTCTACAATCTCCGCGACACGCGGAACCTCGTGGCGCTGGCGGGGCCGGGGCAGGCGAAGCGCATCCTGTTCTCCGGTGAGCCCGTCGATGCCGAAACCGCGCTGCGCATCGGCTTGATCGACGAGCTCGTCGACGAAGCGCCGCTCGAGACGGCGCGGCGGCTCGCGCTCAAGATCGCCGAGAACGCGCCCATGTCGGTCGCGGGCGCCAAGACACTGGTGAACGCAATCGTCGCCGGCCGGCCGGCACAGGCCCTAAGCGAGCAGCTGTCGCTGCGGGCGCTCCAGAGTGAGGACTACAAGGAAGGCCGCCGTGCGTTCAAGGAGAAGCGAAAGCCGCGCTTCACCGGCCGCTGAGTTGCACGATGCGCATCGGCGTCATCATGCTGGATACGCGCTTTCCGCGCCCGCCCGGCGACATCGGCAATCCCGCGACCTTCGGCGGCCGCGGCATCTACGAAACCGTGCCCGGCGCCGCTGCCGAGCGCGTGGTGCGCGCGGGCTCGCCCGATCCCGCGCTGCTGGCACCGTTCCTGGCGGCGCGCGACCGCCTCGTGCGCGCGGGCGCCGAACTGGTCACGACCTCTTGCGGCTTCCTCGTCCTCTTTCAGGCCGCGCTCGAGCAGCGCTGTCCGGTCCCCGTCGTCTCGTCGAGCCTCCTGGCCCTGCCGGCGCTCGCGCGGCGCTATCGGCGCGTGGGCGTGATCACCATCCACGCCGGCAGGCTCACGCCGGACTATCTCGCCGCCGCCGGTGCCCCGCCCGACACGCCCGTCGAGGGCACCGAGAGCGGCCGCGAGCTTACCCGGAAGCTCCTGGGCGACGCGCCCGATCTTGATCTGGCCGCGGCCGAGCGCGACGTCGTCGAGGCAGGCGTGCAGCTCAAGGCGCGCGTGCCCGATCTCGGCGCGGTGCTGCTCGAATGCACCAACATGCCGCCCTATCGCGCGGCGTTGGCGCGGGCACTCGGCCTGCCGGTGCACGACATTCTCACCGTGCTCGCCGAGCGCGCGCCCGGCGTCGTGGCATGGCCTGCGGCATCGGCAGCAGGCCCCGGGTCGGCGCGCGGCCTAGACGGCGAAGGGCCGCGGATGCCATAGTCGCGCGCGCATTTCGAGGCCCGGTTGTTACGCAATGTCGCTCGGCACCAAGCTTCACACCTTCTTCAACGGCGAGCTCGTCGGCACGGATGCCGAGGGCAACCGTTACTATCAGGAGCGCCGCGAGCCCAAGGGCAGAAAGAGGAGCCGCTGGGTCATGTACAATGGGCCGGCCGAAGCCTCGCGCGTGCCGCCCGAATGGCACGCCTGGCTGCACCGCATCGTCGACACGCCGCCGGTCGAGAAGAAGCGGCCGGTGAAGCCCTGGCAGAAGGAGCACCGGCCCAACCCGACTGGGACGACCGAAGCCTATCACCCGCCCGGTAGCGAATACGAAGGCGGGCGGCGTGCCAAGGCCACCGGCGACTACGAGCCGTGGCGGCCGTCTTGAGGGCAAGCGGAGTCGGCGCAGTGCTGCGCAAGATCTCCCGTCCGGATTTCGAGACCGTCATCGGCGCCGTGGCGCTCCTCGTCGCCGCGCTGGCGCTCTGGCTCGTCTCGGCCGGCGGCAAGGCGGCGCAGGAGAGCAACGGCTACGTGCTGACGGCGCGCTTCGATCAGGTCGACGGCCTCACCACCGGCGCGCCAGTCTACGTCGCCGGCATCCAGGTGGGCTCGGTGCTGAAGATCGAGCTTGCGCCCGGCACGCTGAAGCCGCTCGTCACCATGAGCATCCGCCGCGGCCTCGCGATCCCGACCGACAGCGCCGCTCTCGTGATGAGCGACGGGGTGCTCGGCGGCAAGTTCGTGCGCATCGAGGCCGGCTCCGAGACCGAGGCGATGAAGCCCGGCGACCGCTTCCCGACCGTCCAGGACTCGGTCATCGTCGAGCAGATCCTGCAGAAGATCGTGCTCGGCGCCGAGGCGCGCCGCCGCGGCGAGGAGCCGAAGAAGGACGAACCCCAAAAGACGCCCGAGCCGCCCGGCCCCAAGCCGGACGCGCCGAAGCAACAATAGGCTGCTGCCATGAGCCGACGCTTCGCCGAAACCGCCGTGGGTGCCGTGGTGCTCGTGATCGCGGTCTGGTTCCTGTTCTTCGCCTACAGCAGCAGCGAGTTCCGCCCGGTCAAGGGCTATTCGCTTTCGGCCAAGTTCACGAGCGTGGGCGGCCTGGCGCCCGGCAACGACGTGCGCATCGGCGGCGTCAAGATCGGCAGCGTGCTCGACCAGCGCATCGACGCCAACGATTTCCGCGCCGTCGTCGTGTTCAGCGTGCGCAGCGACGTGAAGCTGCCCGAGGACACGGTCGCCGCGATCACCAGCGACGGCCTGCTCGGCGGCAAGTATCTGCGCCTCGAGCCCGGACGTGCGCAGGCCATGATCGCGGCCGGCGGCACGCTCAAGAACACGCGCGACGCGCTTTCGCTCGAGGATCTCCTCGGCCGCGCGATCTTCCTCTTGAGCGAAGGCGACAAGAAAGAAGACAAGAAGGACGAGCCCAAGAAAGACGACAAGAAAGAAGAAAAGAAGTGACGGCCGACGACGAAGCATCGCGCGCGGCCGCAGCCGGGAGCGGCCGCCAACACTGGGACCCCGAACGCTACGCCCGCGTCGCACGCTTCGTCGCCGATCTCGGTATGCCTGTGGTCGAGCTCCTCGCGCCGAAGCCCGGCGAGCGCATCCTCGATCTCGGCTGCGGCGACGGCGCGCTCACCAAGAAGCTCGCCGACCTGGGCGTCGGCGTGGTGGGCGTCGATTCAAGCGCCGAGCAGATCGCGGCGGCGCGGCGCCTCGGGCTCGACGCGCGCGTCGTCGATGCCGAGAAGCTCGATTTTGCGCCCGAGTTCGACGCGGTCTTCAGCAACGCCGCGCTGCACTGGATGAAGCGGCCGGACGCGGTCATCGCCGGCGTGTGGCGCGCGTTGAAGCCGGGCGGGCGCTTCGTGGGCGAGATGGGCGGCGCGGGCAATGTCGCGGTGTGCATCGCCGCGATCTCCGCCGCGCTTGCGCGCCACACGCCGGCGATGAC
>SBBV01000441.1 GCA_005240015.1 Candidatus Odyssella thessalonicensis
GCGGCCCGCGACGACGAGCGCGACCGGCTTGCCGGCACGCGCGGCAAGATCGCGCACGAGCGCGCAAGCCGGATCGTCGTCCGCCTCGACGGCGACCACGACGCGATAGGCGGGATAGTCCTGCGCCAGAATGGCGGCGAGGCATTGCGCGGCGAGCGCATCGGCGCCCTTCAGCGGCACGATCACGGCCACGCTCGGCGCGGGGCGCGGGAGCGCGAAGCGCTTCCTGCCGAAATGCCGCGCCTGATAGGCGAAAATCGCCGCGCCGACGAGGCCGATCGCCGCGAAGGCGAGC
Source organism: Candidatus Odyssella thessalonicensis (assembly GCA_005240015.1). Lineage (GTDB taxonomy): Bacteria > Pseudomonadota > Alphaproteobacteria > Bin65 > Bin65 > SBBV01. The sequence continues at coordinate 296 of SBBV01000441.1, forward strand.
CAAAGCGCTAAGAGCACACTGATGATCGTCGCGGCCATGGCAGCGGCGCGCCTCGCCACCGCGCCGGCGGCAGAGATACAGGAATCGCCGCGTCGGACGATAGACGCTGCGTGTCTCCGCGGCTCCGCGTGCGCCCGAAAAGGTGCTTCGGGCGACCGGATTCTGGGGACAGCATTTCGTTGTTTCAGGAGGGCCGCTCTGCTAATTTTCGCGGGTTCTTGCGCGGCCTCCGCGCCGCTTCCCTAAAGGCTCTAGGCACCGCATATAACTAGCTGATTTAGAACAGTTTTTCCGTGAACGACGAGACCCCTCAACAGCCGCCCAAGTCGCCCGACATCGCGCCGGTCGCGATCGAGGAGGAGATGAAGCGCTCCTATCTCGATTACGCGATGAGCGTGATCGTGAGCCGCGCGATTCCCGACGTGCGCGACGGCTTGAAACCGGTGCACCGCCGCATCCTCTACGCGATGAAGGAAGGCGGCTACGATTCGGGCCGGCCCTACAAGAAATCGGCGCGCATCGTCGGCGACGTGATGGGCAAATACCACCCGCACGGCGACACGGCGATCTACGACGCGCTGGTGCGCATGGCGCAGGACTTCTCGATGCGCGTGCCGCTGATCGACGGCCAGGGCAATTTCGGCTCGATGGACGGCGATCCGCCGGCGGCGATGCGCTACACCGAGGCGCGGCTCGACCGCGCCGCCGAGACTATGCTCGAGGACATCGAGCGCGACACGGTCGACTTCCAGCCGAACTACGACGAGTCTTCGCAGGAGCCGGTGGTGCTGCCGGCGATGTTCCCGAACCTGCTCGTCAACGGGGCCGGCGGCATCGCGGTCGGCATGGCGACCAACATCCCGCCGCACAATCTCGGCGAGGTCATCGACGCCTGCGTCGCCTATATCGACAATCCCGAGATCGAGCTCGACGAGCTGATGCAGCACCTGCCCGGGCCCGACTTCCCGACCGGGGCGCTCGTGCTCGGCAAGGGCGGCATCCGCGAGGCGTTTCGCACCGGGCGCGGCAGCATCGTCGTGCGCGCGCGCACCAAGATCGAGACGGTGAGGAAGGAGCGCGAGGCGATCGTCGTCACCGAGATTCCCTACCAGGTGAACAAGCAGAAGCTGGTCGAGCACATCGGCCGGCTCATGGCCGAGAAGACGATCGACGGCATCGCCGAGCTGCGCGACGAGTCCGACCGGGAGGGCGTGCGCGTCGTCATCGAGATCAAGCGCGACTCCGACACCGACGTCGTGCTGAACCAGCTCTACAAGTTCACGGCGCTGCAGACGAGCTTCGGCATCATCATGCTGGCCTTGAACGGCGGCCGGCCCGAGGTGATGCCGCTCAAGGACATCATTGCGGCGTTCGTCGCGTTCCGCGAGAAGGTCATCACGCGGCGCACGATCTTCGAATTGAAGAAGGCGCGCGACCGCGCCCACATCCTGGCCGGCCTCGCAATCGCCGTCGTCAACGTCGACGAGATCGTGGCGCTCATCCGCCGCGCCAAGGATCCGCAGACGGCCAAAGAGCAGCTGATGGCCAAAGCCTGGCCGGCCAAGGACGTGGCGCAATACATCGAGCTGATCGGCGAGCCCGGGCGCCGCATCGTCGACGGCACCTACAATCTCTCCGAGGAGCAGGCCAAGGCGATCCTGGAGCTCCGCCTCCAGCGCCTGACCGGCCTCGAGCGCGACAAGATCGTCGCGGAGCTGCAGCAGGTCGTCGAGCAGATCAAGGACCTGCTCGGCATCCTCGCCTCGCGCGAGCGCGTGCTTCAGATCATCCGCGACGAGTTCAAGCGGATGAAGGACGAGTTCGGCACCCCGCGCAAGACCACGCTCGAAGAGGGCGAGGCGCTGTTCGAGGACGAGGAGGCGCTGATCCAGCACGAGGATATGGTGCTGACGATCACGCACCAGGGCTATGTGAAGCGCGTGCCGCTCTCGACCTATCGCGCGCAGCGCCGCGGCGGCAAGGGCCGCACCGGCATGACGCGGAAAGAGGAAGACGTCGTCAGCCAGGTCTATGCCTGCGATACGCACACGCCGGTTCTGTTCTTCTCGTCCTTGGGCATGGTCTACAAGCTCAAGGTCTACAAGCTGCCGCTCGGCACACCGCAGAGCCGGGGCCGCGCTTTCGTCAACATCCTGAACTTGAGCGAAGGCGAGACGATCTCGGTCGTCCTTCCGCTGCCCGACGAGGCGAAATGGCCCTCGCTGCAGCTCATGCTGGCGACCAAGAGCGGCTATGTGCGGCGCAACTCGCTCGCCGATTTCGTCAATGTGAAGCCCTCGGGCAAGATCGCGATGAAGCTCGACGCCGGCGACCGGCTCGTCGGCGCCCAGGTCTGCGACGAGCGGAACGACGTGCTGCTCTCGGCGCGCAACGGCAAGTGCATCCGCTTCGAGGTGGGCGACGTGCGGGTGTTCGCCGGCCGCACCTCGACCGGCGTGCGCGGCATCAACCTCGTCGAGGGCGACGAGGTGATCTCGATGTCGATGCTGCGCCACGCCGATTTCTCGCCCGAGGAGCGTCGCGCTTATCTCAAGCGCGCGCGGGCCGAGCGCGGCGGCGAGGACGCCGAGGCGGCCGCGGCCGAGGCGGCGGCCGCCGACGCTGCGGCGGCAGAGGAGGCGGGCGAGGGCGCCGCCGAGATCCAGCTCTCGGACGAGCGCTACGCCGAGATGAAGAAGAACGAGGAGTTCATCCTCTCGGTCGCCGAGGACGGTTTCGGCAAGCTCACCTCGGCCTACGAGTACCGCATCACGGGCCGCGGCGGCAAAGGCATCACCAACCTGATGCTCGACCGCCCGCGCGGCGCGCCCGCTTCGCACTGCGTCGCCGCGTTCCCCGCCGGGGAGGGCGATCAGCTGCTGCTGGTGACGCAGCAGGGCCAGATCATCCGCACGCCCGTCTCGGGCATCCGCATCGCCGGCCGCTCGACCCGCGGCGTCGTCATCTTCCGCATCGAGGAAGGCGACAAGGTCGTGAGCGTGAGCCGCCTGCGCGAGGACGAGAATGGCGGGTAGGCGCTTCGCCGCATTGATTGTGGCGGTGCGCGCACCACATCATTTGCATGTCTAATCGACTGGCGCAGTCGCGCATGTTGCAAATCAAGAACGGCTTAGACCTCGTCATCTGCGGACTGCACGAAATCGACGGCTCGCTCGACGAACGCGTCACCCACGTCATCTCGATCCTCGATCCCGGCACCGCCGAGCCGGCGAAATTCGCGAGCCTCGCCGATCCCAACCTGCTGCGCCTGCGCTTCCACGACATCATCGAGGACACGCCGCTGATGGACGCGCCGGCCGCGCGCCACATCGAGACGCTGCTCGCGTTCGGCGCGGTTTTCGCGGCGCAACCCGACCATCGCGCGCTCATCCACTGCCACATGGGCATTTCGCGCTCGACGGCGGCAGCGATCATCCTGCTCGCCGCGCATCACGGCGACGCCGAGGGCGCGGTGGCGCGCGTCACCGAGATCCGCCCGGTCGCCTGGCCCAATCTCCGCATGATCGAGCTCGCCGACCGCGCGCGGAGCTTCGATGGCCGGCTCATCAGCGCCGTGCGCCGCCACCACGCGCGCGCGCTCTTGCGCCGACCGGAGCTCAAGGAAGCCTTCATCCGCCACGGCCGCGCGCGCGAGGTCGAGGGGCTCGACAGCCTCGCCTGAGGCGCGGGCGTTACGACGGTACCAGGGCCTTGTTGCGAGCGCAGAACTCCACGAAGGTCGTGAGTGCCCGGCTCCGCGCGTCGGGCCGATAGGCGAGACCGTACTTCTGCTTCAATGACATTCCCCGAATCTTGAGACGGCGCAGCCGCCGGTCGCGCGGATCGCGGGTCAGGATGAAGCGCGGCACGATCGCCGTCGCGAAGCCGAGACCGACGATCCGCTTGACGAACTCGGTGTCGTTCGATTCGAGGAAGATGGCAGGGTAGCCGCCGCGCGGCAGGAACACGGTGTCGGACATCCAGCGGCTGCCGGCACCGGTCTTGTAGCGGACGAGCGGATAGCGCTTGAGCTCGCTCAGCGTCACGCTCGCGCGCGAAGCGAGCGGATGATTCTGCGCCACGAGCACGGCGTGCTCCGTTTCGCCCAGCACCAGCTCGGCCAGGTTGGGCTCGGGGATGGGAAACGCGACGAAACAGGCGTCGGCCTCGCGTGCCGCGACCTTGCGCAGGCCGTCGAAGGGCGTCTCAACCGCCGTCAGCACCAGCTCGATACGCTTGTGCGCGGCGATGAAGCGGGCGAGCAGCTCGCCGTAGAGATAGATGATGCCCATCGCACTGGCGGTGACGCGCAGCACACCAGTCACCTCGCCGGCGTGGCGGGGCGAGAACACCTGCTTCAGGTCCTCGATCTCGCCCAGCACTTGCTGCGCGATGGCGAGCACGGTGGCGCCGGCCGGCGATAGCGTGGCGCGCGGGCGCCGCCGGATCACCAGCATTTCGCCCAACTCGTCTTCGAGCCGGCGGAGCTGATGGCTCACCGCTGGCTGGGTGAGGCCGAGCTGGGCGGCGGCGGCGTTGAAGCTGCCGGTATCGGCGATGGCGCGCAGGACGGCGAATTGCTTCAACTCCATGACCGGTCGTCTCGATAAAGAACTTTGATGCGCAACATATAAACAATCGATTGGACTAATCGGCGTCAAGGGTTCTTGACTCGCATTTCCCATTGCGTCGCTGCGCGGCGCCGTCCGAGGGAGAATGCACATGAAGTGGACCAACAAGAACGGCTACGACTGGTGTGAGATCGTCGACATCGACACGCTGGTCGGCCGCCTGCTTCAGCCCGATCTCAGGCCCGGCAAATGGTCGGGCGAGGATATCCGACGGGCGATGGGCTATTTCACCCGGGAGAATCGGCGCCACGACGATCAGCGCCGCGGCGTTACCCTTGTGCACAACGATCTGATGGGCTCGGCCGGGGTTTCGCCGGCAATCAGCATCTCGTTCCAGCCGATCCTGCCCGGCGAGAAGCTCGCTTTCCATCGCCACAACTACGTGGCCGTCTACTACTGGATCGAAGGCGAGGGCTACACCGCCAACGACGACGAGGGCATCGACCGCGAGGAAACGCGCATTTACTGGAAGGCCGGCGACGTCACGATCTCGCCGGCCTGGGTCAACCACGCCCATGTCTGCACCTCGAAGGAGCCCGCCCTCCAGATGGCGATCCATGATTTCCCGGAGCTCTGCTACCGGCGCGCCATGCTTTCGGAGGACCCCGACGGGCACGAGAATCTGCGCCACATGGTCAAGGGCGTGGTCCCGAGCTTCAACAATCTCGACACGCGTGAGGACCTCGAGAAGCGCAGCCAAAAGATCAGCATCAAGACGCTGCAGAAATAAGCTAAGCTGTGGATGGCGGCGGGCACCACCGCCGCTTGCGTGAGGGAGGAGCATCATGAGATCGAACGTGTGGTGGCTTTCGGCGTTGGCGGCGCTGGCCTGCGCCGGAACGCCGGCGGGCGGATCGGCCCAGGAACTTCGGATCGGCTTCTTGAGCACGACCACCGGCGGCGGTGCCGTGATCGGCCGCCATCAGGTAAACGGATGGCGGCTTGGCCTGGAACACGAGGGTTGGACGAAAGCCGGCGATAAGCTCGGCGGCGTGGTGACGCGCATCTTCGAGGCGGACGATCAGGCTAAGCCGGACGTGGGGCTTGCCGCGGCCGAGAAGTTCATCAAGCAGGAGAAGGTGCAGATCATCGCCGGCATCATTTGGTCGAGCATCATGCTCCCGGTCTACAAGGTGGCGATGGAAGCGAAGGTCGGCATCATCGGCACCAATGCCGGCACATCGCTGATCGCGGGCCCGCTTTGCAACCCGCTCTTCATCTCCACATCGTGGCAAGGCGATCAGCCGGCCGAGGCGCTTGGCATGCTCATCAGGAATGACAAGGTGCAATCGATCTACCTGATGGCGCCGAACTACCAGGGCGGCAAGGACCTCGTCTCGGGGGTCACGCGCCCGCTCAAGGGCGTGAAGATCATCGACACGAACATGTTCAAGCTCGGCGAGACCGACTTCCAGGCCGAGATCTCGAAGATCCGTGCGGTGAAGCCCGCGGCCGTGTTCGTCTTCGCGCCGGGCGCGATGGGTCCCGCTTTCGTCAAGCAGTGGGCCGCGTCGGGCATCGGCAGGGAGATCAAGCTCTACACGATTCACACCATCGACGGCGTGACGCTGCCGGCGATCGGCGAGGCCGGCATCGGAGCGATCGAGACCATCCAGTGGACCCATGATCTCGACAACGAGGTGAACAAGAAGTTCGTCAAGGATTACGTGGCCAAGTACGGCCATCAGCCCTCGAACTTCGCCGAGCAGGCCTATAACGCGCCGCGCCTCATCGCGGCCGCGGTCAAGGCGCGTGGCGGCAAGATCGACGACATCGAGGCGCTGATGCGGACGATGCGCAAGGTGAGCTTCCCCTCGGCGCGCGGGGCGTACCAGTACAATGTCAACGGCTTCCCGATTCAGAACTTCTACAAGGCGGAAGTGATCAAGGGCGATGACGGGACACCCAGGATCGTCAATCGCGGCATCGTCATCGCCAATCACAAAGATTCCTACTGGGAGAAGTGCCCGGCCGACAAACGCACCTAGTCGAACGCAGCGCGGCGCTGGAATCGCAGCGCTGCCAGGCGCCGTGCGGGCGAGGTTCGTCTCCGTTACGGGGCAATCAATACCAGGACTTCAAGTCGATGCTCTTCCGCATCGAAGGCCGGCTTGCGCGCGTCGCGCTCGACCGGCGACACGCGCTCAACACCATGCCGAGCGAGATTGACGAGTGCTACCTCGAGTCCCGGGAGCGCTTCCGCCATCAGCTCGCGACGATGGACAAGCTCGTGCTCTGCCTGGCGCCTCGCCCGGCGCGTTCAGGGATTGGAGCAGGCCCAAACGCGGAGCTTGCAATTGCCGCCGCGAATTCCGCACTCGTAGAGCGCGCGCTGCTTGGCCGTGTAGCTGTTGTCGTTCGTGCCCCAGCCCCAGATGCCCTTGGCGTCGTCGGTAGCGAGCGCGCCGCACGTATTGGCGAAGGTCATGTAAACGTGGCAGCCGCCCCAACCGCACTCCTTGAGCGCACGGTTTTGGGA
>SBBV01000613.1 GCA_005240015.1 Candidatus Odyssella thessalonicensis
GGATCAGGTCGACCTTGCGCGCGGCCGCCGCGCCGCCGCCGACCACGACGCAGCGCCGGCGTTTGACGATGAGCGTCACCGGCAAGCCTTCCATCACGCGGCGCTCCGCTGGCGCGCGGCCGCGATGAGCGCGCCGATCTCCGGCCGGCACGAGCCGCAATTGGTTCCGGCGCGCGTGGCGGCGCCCACGGCGTCGAGGCTGACGGCGCCGCTGCCGATCGCGGCCAGGATCGCGTCGCGCCCGACCGCGAAACAGGAGCAGAGGATCGGCCCGCGCACCGGACGCGGCGCCGGCGCGCGGCCGGTCAGAAGAGCGCGGCACTCGGCCGGCGCCAGCGCCGCCGCCGCGAAGCGCTCGCCGAGCCATTCGGCATCGATCGGAAGTGCTGCGTCCCCGGCGTGAAAGAAGACCAGGGCTGCGAGCCGGCCCGCGCCGTCGAGCGCGGCGAGGCGATGGTCGGCATGGCCGGCTTCGGTGAGCGCCGCCGTCTTGCCCTCCCTGGCGACGAGCGCCGCGATCTCGCTCCAGCCGCTCGCGGGCGGCGATTGGCCGGCCAGCTCACTGCGCCAATGGTCGTCGCACGGGGCGCTGCGCCACCACTCGGCGCGCGGCATGAGGCGCCGCCGCGAAAGAATGATGGCGCGCCACGCCGGCTGCCATGCCGCGACCCGCACCGGCACATGCTTCAGCTCGGGCTGGCCCGAGACCGCGTCGGTCTCGGGGTTCACCAGGCGATTGACGCAGCCATTGCCGGCGAACTGGTCGTTCCAATGCATCGGCACGAACACATCGCCGGGGTTCACGTCGGAGCTGGTCTCGACCTCGGCGATCATGCCGCCCCAGCGGCTTTCGATCCGCGCCCAGGCCGCGGGGCCAAGACCGTGGCGTTCCGCATCGCTGGGATGGATTTCGAGCGTGGTGCCGGGCCGATGCTCGACAAGTCGCGGCACCAGGCCGGTGCGCGTCATCGTGTGCCACTGGTCGCGCACCCGGCCGGTGTTGAGCCTCAGCGGATAGTCCGCGGTGGGAGCGTGGATCGGCGGCGCCGGCGGCGTCGGGACGAAGCGCGCGCGCCGGTCGGGCGTGTAGAAGCCGCCGGCCGCGAAAAAGCGCTCGCCGTCGCCGCCGCGCGAGGCGCAGGGCCACCGCGTCGGCGCGAGGCGCGCGTAGTCGGCATCCGACAGGTCGGCCAGGGCGCCGATGTCGAAGTCGCGCGTGCCGTCGTTCTCGAAGGCGGAGAGTGCCGCGTGCTCGCGGAAGATGTCGGCGGGTCCGCGGTGGGCAAAGGCCGCGCCGGCGCCGAGGCGGCGCGCCACCTCGGAGACGATCCACCAGTCCGGACGCGCGGCGCCGGGTGCGGGCAGGAACGCGCGCTGGCGCGAGATGACACGCTCCGAGTTGGTGACGGCGCCGTCCTTCTCGCCCCAGGCGAGCGCGGGCAGGCGCACATGCGCGAACGCCGTCGTGTCGGTCTCGCGCATGCAGTCCGAAACGGCGACGAACGGGCAGGCCGCCAGGGCGCGCCGCACCTGGTTCGTGTCGGGCAGGCTCACGGCCGGGTTGGTGGCCATGATCCAGAGGGCCTTGACCGAACCCGCCTCGATCGCGCGGAAGAGATCGACGGCTTTGAGGCCCGGCCGCGTCGCAACGCGCGGCGCGCGCCAGAATCGCGCGACTCGATCGACCGCGTCGGGCTCGAAGCTCATATGCGCCGCAAGCTGGTTCGCGAGCGCGCCGACCTCGCGGCCGCCCATCGCATTGGGCTGGCCGGTGACCGAAAACGGCCCCATGCCCGCCCGGCCGATCCGCCCGGTGAAGAGGTGGCAGTTGATGATTGCGTTGACCTTGTCGGTGCCCGACGAGGACTGGTTGACGCCCTGCGAAAAGATCGTGACCACACGCTCGGTGCGCGCGAAATCCTCGTAGAACGCGGCCACGGCGTGATGCGGAAGCGAACAGAGCCTCGCCGCCGCCGCGGCATCGGGCGCGGCCGCGCGCGCAGCGGCGAGGGCGGCTTCGAGCCCTTCGGTGTGCCGGTCGACGTAGCCGGCGTCGCACCGGCCGGCGCGGTCGAGATGCGTGAGGAGGCCCGCGAACAGCGCCACGTCGGTGCCGGGCGCCAGTGCCAGATGCAGGTCAGCCGCCTCGCAGGTCGCGGTGCGCCGGGGATCGACGACGATCACGCGCTGCGCCGGCCGCGCCGACTTGCTGGCGGCAAGGCGCTGATAGAGCACCGGGTGCGCCCAGGCGAGGTTGGAGCCGACGATGACGACGAGATCGGCGCCTTCGAGATCGGCGTAAAGGCCGGGCACGGTATCACTGCCGAACGCGCGCCGGTGCCCGGCCACCGACGACGCCATGCACAGGCGCGAGTTCGTGTCGATGTTGGCGGTGCCGAGGAAGCCTTTGATCAGCTTGTTGGCGACGTAGTAGTCCTCGGTCAGCAGCTGGCCCGAGACGTAGAACGCGACCGCATCCGGACCGTGCTCGGCTTGGGTCTCGGCGAAGCGTCGGGCGACGGTAGCGAGCGCTTCGTTCCAGCCGACGCGCCGGCCGTCGATCTCCGGATGCAGCAGCCGTCCGGCAAGGCCGGTCGTCTCCCCGAGCGCCGAACCCTTGGCACAGAGCCGGCCGCGATTGGCGGGATGCTCGGGATCGCCGGCGACGCGCACGGTTCCGGCCGCGCCGCGCTCGGCGCGCACGCCGCAGCCGACGCCACAATATGGACAAGTGGTCCGCACGGCGCCCGGACCGAGCCGGCCGCCCACGGGCTCCGCGATATCGGCGTCAATAGACATCGCGGCGATACCGCCCCTCGCGGCCCAGCGCCGCGAGCCACTGCTCGGCCTCGTGCAGCGGCATGCGGCCCTGCTCGGCGGCGATGTCGATGAGCGCGCGGTGCACGTCGCGCGCCATGCGCTTGGCGTCGCCGCAGACATAGACGAGGGCGCCGTCGTTGAGCCACGACCAGAGCTCGGCGGCGTTCTCGCGCATGCGATCCTGCACGTAGACCTTGCGCAGCTGGTCGCGCGAGAACGCAAGGTCGAGGCGCGTCAGGGTCCCGCGCGCGCGAAAGGCCTCGATCTCGTCCTCGTAGAGGTAGTCGGTGGCGCGGCGCTGGTCGCCGAAGAAGAGCCAGCTGCGCCCGCGCGCGCCGCGCGCCGCGCGCTCGGCCAGGAACGCGCGGAACGGCGCCACGCCGGTGCCGGGGCCGATCATGACGATGGGCGCGTCGTCGGGCGCCAGGTGAAAACCGTGACTGGTCTGCGCATAGACCTGGATCGGCGCGCCGATCGGGGCGCGGTCGGCCAGGAACGTCGAGCCCACACCTTTCCGCGCCCGGCCGCGGCGGGTCCAGCGCACGGCGGAGACGGTCAAGTGCACCTCGCCCGGATGCGCCTTCGGCGACGACGCGATCGAGTAGAGCCGCGGCTGCAGCGGCAACAGGCGCTCGGCCAGCTCCGCGGCATGGATCCGGTCGGTCGGGAACATGGCGCAGAGATCGAGCAGGTCGATCTCGGCGAGATCCTCGCCGGCCGAGCCGTCGAGCAAAGTTTCCAGCTTCGCGCGGTCCTCGGCATGCAGCGCGCGGTCGCGGAACAGCGCGATGGCGTCGTCGCTCGGCCGCGCGATATCGAGATGGGCGCGCAGCGCGTCGGCGAACGGGTGCGAGACGCCGTCGGCGCAAGGCACGCTGGCCTCGCCGCCGCCGATGCGGCCCGCGATCGCGGTGACGAGATCGGGGCAGTTCTCGACCATGACGCCGAGGCTGTCGCCGGCCTCGTAGGCGAGCTCGCCCTCGAGCGCGAGTGCGACGTGGCGCACTTCCTTCGCCGAGCCCGGCTTGTTGAGCACGTCGCGCGAAAGGAGCCTGGCCGGCACCGTCGCGCGCTTCGGCGGGGACGGCGTTGCCGGCTTCGCCGCGGCGGGTGCAGGTGCTGCCGGCGCTTCGGCGAGCAGCGCCTTCAGCTTGCGCGCCGTATCGCGGCCGCCGGGAACGCAGCGCGACAGCGAAGCCTCGCGGCCCTCGGCCAGCGCCTCGGCATAGGTCTGGCAGAGATAGCCGCATTGCCCGCAATCGAGCTGCGCCATCGCCGCCATCAGGCGCCGCGCGAGCGGGCGGCCCTCGGCGCGCAGCATGCGCTCGTCGAGCGTCAGCGCCGGATCGTGCCACGGCAACTCCTCCGCCGGCGCAGCCGGCAAGATGTCGGCCGCGGCAACCGGCGCGCCGCCAGCCCCCAGCAATCCGGCGAAGAAGCCGTTGAGCCAGGCGCGCTGCCCGGGCGTGAAC
>SBBV01000145.1 GCA_005240015.1 Candidatus Odyssella thessalonicensis
ATCTCGAGGTGATCAAGACCGCCGACTGGATCATCGATCTGGGGCCCGAGGGCGGCGACAAGGGCGGCCGCGTGGTCGCCGCCGGCACGCCCGAAGACGTGGCGCGCGTCAAGGCGAGCTTCACCGGCCAGTACCTGGCCCCGTTCCTCCGCGAACGGCGGGAGAAGAAGCGGGCTTGACGCCGACGGGCCGGGCGGAGCCCATCAAACAGCCTCAGAATCTCAGATCCGCCCACAGCGCCGCGTGGTCGGAGGCGGCAGTGGCCTCGGATTTCACCTCCGGGAATTTCGGACCCTTCTTGGTGTAGATGCCGCGCCGTTCCGTCTTCACGTCCTGCACCTTTGCCCATAGCGCCGGAGAGAGCAGCAGGTAGTCGATTTGCTGTTTGCCAGTTTTGTAGGTGCCGGGCGGGCCTTGATAGGCCGGATGGGCCATCGCGTCCTTGAAGCCGATGTCCTGCACCAGCGGCTTCAGCGGCGCGCTGTCGGGCGTGTCGTTGAGATCGCCGGCAGCGATAACGTAGGGCGAGCGCTCGAGCGCCGCCTTGGCGATGCGCGCGGCCTCAGCGGCCTGCGCAAGGCGCCGCGCGTCGTTGTCGGCGGGATTGCCGTACCCTTTGCTCTTCAGGTGATTGCCGATGAGCCACAGCGGCTGCCCGTCCGGCGCCACGAATTCGAATTCCGGGCAGTCGCGGCTGAACACTGATCGCCCGCCGGTCGGCGCGTGCACATGCGAGCGCACCGACTGCACCGGCAGCCGGCTCATCACCCCGATGTCGATGCCGCGCGGATCGTTGCCGTCCACCAGCATGTTGTAAGCATAAAGGACGTTCTGCAGGTTCTTGAGGATCTGATCGTTGAAGCGCTGCAGCGTGAGCCGGTCCTCGACCTCGACCATCAAAAGGATATCGGGGCTGATCGCCTCGATGACCTTGCCGGTCGCGAGCGTGGCGTCCGCGTCGATGTCCTCCTCCGTGAGCTCGACCCAGCCGGCCCATTCCGAGCGGGCGCTGGCGACAATCTCCACCTCCTTCTTGCCCTTCGGCACCTTGAACAGCCTGCCCTTGTTCTCGCGCACGACGAACGGCGGGTTCTTCTGGTTGCGGTTCCAGAGTTTGTAGGCGTCGAGGATCTTCTTGATGCGCTTCTGGTCGGCGGGCGTGTAGGGTTCGAGCTCGATGAGCTTGCTGAGTTCGGCATAGTCGGCGAGCACATCGCGGCCCTCGGCCCAGGTCGCGCCGCTCATCGCGGTCGGCCGTGAGAACAGGTTCTCGACGTTGAAGGTGGCGACGCGAAGGGTCCCGCCGGGCATGCGCGCTCCTTTCCCCGCAAGTGTTTGGCGCATGCTGGCACCAGCGACAACTTGCGGTAAGTGGGAAAGCTCACACAGCGCGCTATCCCGGAATCCCGAGCCCCTGCCCCTTGCCAGCCCGGCGTGCTCCTTTGCTGGCCCGAGAACAGGAGATCAGCGATGGCCCGCCCACTCGGCATGGATGCGCCGGCTCCGCCGGCCTTTGGCGCGCTCGTCCTCACCGCGCTCGCGGCGACCCTCGCCATCGCGATCTACGCCGCCGGGCCGCTGGCGCAGAACCAGCATTTCCACGCCTTCGCCGACACCACGCTGTTCGGCGTCGCCCATTTCGGCAATGTCGCGTCGAACGCCGGCTATCTCGTCGTCGGCGCCGCCGGATTGTGGCGCCTCGCCGCGCTGCGCGACCGGATTCCGGCGCCGACGCGCCTCGCGATGCACGCGTGGTGCGTGGGCTTCATCCTCGTGGCCGCTGGATCGGCCTGGTATCACGCCGATCCCAGCGACGCATCGCTGGTCTGGGACCGCGCCGCGATGACCATCGTGTTCGCGGCCGCCACCGCGATCTACCTTTCCGACCGCGGCGCCGGCCGCGCCGGGATGATGGCCTTCGCCGCGCTGGCGGCGCTCGGGCTGTGGACGCAGCTCTATTGGGGCGCCACCGGCGATCTTCGTCCCTATCGTTTCGCCGAGCTGCTGCCGTTCGTGCTGGTGCCCGCCATCTGCCTGCTCTATCGCGGCCACCTCACCACCTTCCGGCAAGCGGCGGCCGTGATGGCGGTGTTCGCCGCCGCCACCGCATGCGAGCATTTCGACGTCGCCATCGCCGAGCGGCTCGGCGGCGTCACCAGCGGCCACACCGTGAAGCACTTGCTGTCCGCCTGGGCGGGCTGCCTGATGTTGCCGCGGCCGCGCAATATTCCGTCCGCCGCGCTTGACCGGACGCGTCCAGCGGCAGATTTTGCGCCGGTAATGGGGCACGCCGGCTAGAGGCGTTGACGACCTGGGCCGGCGCGCCCGGCGAAAGGACGCGATGACGCTCGAGGAGATGTGGAACGAGCTGAAGGGCCGCATCGCGCCCGACAGCCAGATCCAGACCTGGACCGCCGACAAGGGCTATGGCGAGGACAAGTTCATCGTCGTGGCGGTCAAGGGCGGGTTCGTGCAGGTGGTGGCGCCCGGCGACGAGAAGGCGCAGAAGATCCCGGACCGCGACTTCGCCACCGTGCTCGGCCTGTGGAACGACTATGTCGACGGCAAGCTGCCACTGGCCAAGGTCCGCGAGCAGACGAAGTTCGCGACTCACGTCGTGAGCATTCTCCACGCGCTCGAGCGCCAATAGGCAGCCGCGCCGCTTCGCACCCCGGCGCCGCTGAATCGTTATTGGAACATTCCGGCGCCACGTGGAGGAAGCCATGAACCAGAGCAAGCGCGAGCGCATCGCGGCCCGGGCCTACGAGATTTGGGAGCGCGAGGGCCGTCCGGCGAACAAGAACGAGGAGCACTGGCGGCGCGCGGAGCAGGAGCTCGCGGCCGAGGAAAGCACCGCGCAGATGGGCGGCAGCGGCGAAGGCGCGCAAGCCCGCGACCTCGACACCCGGCTGTTGGACGCCGCTTCGCCGCTCAGCGGGGACAAGAAAACGGCCGCGGAAGGAGCGAAGCAGCCGAAGCGCAAGACAGCCTCCGGCCGCCCCCGCTCGCGCAAGCCGCCGCAGCAGGGTTGATCGGGGCCGGCCGCTGCGACGATTTCGAGGCTAGGCGCTTGCTTCGCCGAGCGCAAAGTGACGCAGAGTTCTTGGGGGATCAGAATGCATTTTGCTCGCACTGCGGCCGGCGTTCTGGCGCTCGCATCGTGTTTGGCCGCCGCAGCCGCGCCGGCGCACGAGTTCCACCGCCTCGGCGACATCGTCATCGAACAACCCTGGGCGCGCGCGACGCCGATCAAGGTCGGCGGCGCCTATGTGACGGTGCGCAACAACGGCGCCCTCGCCGACCGCCTGGTCAAGGTGGCGTCGCCCTTGGCCGAGAAAGGCGAGATCCACGAAACCAGGGTCGAAGGCGGCATGGCGATGATGCGCCCCGTCGACGGCATCGCGCTCGGGCCGCGCAGCTCGGTGCAGCTCAAGCCCGGGGGCCTCCACATCATGCTGATGGGCCTCGCGCGCCCGCTCAAGGAGGGCGAGCGCATCAAGCTCGTCTTCACCTTCGAGCGCGCGGGCACGATCGAGGTCGAGGCGCGGGTCGAGAAGGCCGGCGCGATCGCGCCCGGCCACACGGAACACTGAATTTTGGGACCGCGCGCCTCCAGGCGCGCTACCCGCCCGGCTTCGAACGAACGGCGCGGCTGGAGCGGCGCGGTCCCAGCTCAGCCTTTCGATAAACCCTCGATGGCCAAGCGGATCGTCTGCCGGCTGCGCCACAGCACCGCTTCGCGCCAGGCGTCGGTGTCCGGATAGAACGCCTTCCGGAGCTGCGCCTTGATCTTCCGCGTGCGCGGATCGCGCCAGCGCACGGGGCCTTGCGCGTGCAGCCAGTGGTCGGCGACGAGCGCCGGGCGCACCACGCGCAGGCTGTCATAGGTGCCGAACTCGATGCCGACGTAGGCGACGCGCGCGCCGAGCGTCCGCTCCCAGAGCAGGCTCGCGAAACCGTGCCGCGCGCCGGGCGCCGGCTGGCCGGCATTGGTCGTGCCGGCGAACGGCTCGCTCAGATTGTCGCCGTAGAGCTTGCGCGCGAGCGCAGCCGAGCCCGTCTTCGGCATATGTGCGCAGAGGAGATCGCCGTAGCCGTGGGGCCCCAGGCCGGTGTGATAGTCGACCACCGCCACGCGGCGGCGCCGCTTCAGCCCGTAGTCGGCGATGATCGCCGCCTCGGTGCGATGCGACCAGGTCGGCGCGGTGCCGCCGTAGAACAGGCCTTGCGGGTGGCGGTACTGCCCGCCGCTCATCGCGACGTTGAACGCCGGCAGGCCGTGGCGCGCGATATAGCCGCGCATCTTCGCCTTCGCGCGCTCATAGACCGGCCCCGAGATCTTGGACGGAAGGATCGCATCGGCGAGTTCGTCATAGCCGGGATTGGCCGGCGCCGGCTCCGTGAAGTCGATGAAGTTGCGATTGAGATCGACGCCGTCTTCGGTCACGCGCCGGATCCACGCGAAGCCATGGGGGTTGATCGCGTGCACGAGCAGGAGCGCCATCCCGCGCGGGAGCGTGGGCGGCGTCGTGAGCACATCCATCAGCGCGCCGGCGCCGCAGAATCCCTCGACGCCGTGCGTGCCCGAAATCAGCACCAGCACCTTCGCGGCGTTGCGCGGACCGAGCCACGCGCAATCGGCGGCGAGCGCTTCGCCGCCGGGCCCGCGATTGGGATTGGCGTAGCTTCTCACCGCGGCGCGGCGCGCCTGGGCGGCGGCGAGGAAACGGCGGCGCGATTGGGCATAGTCGCGCGGAAAGCAGGCGCGCGCCGCGCTCAGCAGGTCCATCGTCGCTCCATGAGGTGGTCGATCAGGTTCACGCGCGGGCGAGCCCCGCCGCGGTCATGCGAATCACCTGGCGGCTGCGCCAGATCACGGCCTCGCGCCAATCGTCGGTGTCGACGAACATCACGTTCTTGAGGCGCCGCTTGATCGCCTGGGTGCGCGAGTCGCTCCACGCCACGCCGCCCTGCGCGTGCAGCCAGTGGTCGGCGACGAGCGCCGGGCGTACCGTCGTCAGCGTGTCGTAGGTGCCGTACTCCACCGTGATGAACGTCATGCGGTCGCCGAGCTTCCGCTCCCAGATGCGGCAGCCGAAGCCGTGGCGCGCGCCCGCGACCGAGGTCCCTGCGAGCGGCTCGGTGACGTTGTCGCCCCACCATTGCTGGGCGCGCGCCGCCGCCTTGCTGCCCGGCAGGTGCACGCAGATGAGCTCGCCATAGCCGTGCGGCCCGAGCCCGGTGTGATAGTCGATGACGCCGACATGCTTCCGCGCCGCGAGCGCATGGTCGTCGATGATCGCGGCGTGCGTGCGGTGCGACCAGGTGGGCTCGAA
Organism: Candidatus Odyssella thessalonicensis; assembly: GCA_005240015.1. Taxonomy (GTDB): domain Bacteria; phylum Pseudomonadota; class Alphaproteobacteria; order Bin65; family Bin65; genus SBBV01. The sequence continues at coordinate 5,337 of SBBV01000145.1, forward strand.
GCCGCCGAAGAAGAGCCCCTTCGGATGGCGGTACTGACCGCCGCTGAACGCGACATGCAGCGCCGCGACGCCGTGCTTGTCGCGGTAGTCCTGAATGCGCTGCTGCGCCGCCTCGTATCCGGGACCCTCGAGCGCCGGCGGCAGAATCGCGTCGGCGAGCTCGTCATAGCCCGGATTGGCCGGCGGATTGGCGAAATCGATGAAGTTGCGGTTGAGGTCGACGCCCTCCTCGGTCACGCGCCGGATCCAGGCGAAGCCGTAGGGGTTGATCG
>SBBV01000263.1 GCA_005240015.1 Candidatus Odyssella thessalonicensis
CCCGCTATCCGCGGGGGAAGGAATTTCCGCGCGCGCGTCGCCATGATGCGCCTCGCGGCCGCCGCCCGCGATATCAGCCTCGCCGCGATCCCGCTGATCGGCGCGATCTGGCTGCTCGATCTGCCGATGCGCATGGGCATGGCGATCCTCGGCCATGCCTATCTCGCATTCATCTGCGGCCTCGCCGTCGCGGCCGGGCTGCTCGCCCAGCCTTACGGCAGGCAGCCGGGCGCGCTCGAGCTGCTGTTGGCTGGACTCGCGCTCGCGAGCTGGTGGTATGGCGCCTGGTACACCGAGGCGTGGCTCACCGATATCGCCGACCGCGGTCCGCACAAATGGATTCCGGCCGCGGTGGCGCTCGTGCTCGCAATGGAGGCGACGCGCAAATATTGCGGGCCCTCGATGACGATCCTGGTCTGGGTTTTCATCGCCTACGGGCTCTGGGGCCACCACCTGCCGGGCCTGTTCGAGGCGACCGAGACGCCGTTCCGGAAATTCGCGCTCTATCTCTACAACGACACCAACGGCATTCCCGGCCTCGTGCTCGACGTGGGCGCCACGCTCGTCTTGGGCTTCATGATCATGGGCAAGATCATGGAGAAAGGCGGGGCCACGCAGTTCTTCAACGACGCGGCGCTGGCGGCGATGGGCTCGCGCCGCGGCGGCGCCGGCAAAGTGGAGTGCGTCGCCTCCTCCGTCTTCGGCAGCATCAACGGCACCGTCGTCGGCAACATCATGGGCACCGGGATGATCACGATCCCGCTCATGAAAAGCTACGGCTTCAAGCCGCACTATGCCGCCGCGATCGAGGCCGCCTCGTCGAACGGCGGCCAGATCGTGCCGCCGGTGATGGGCGCCACCGCGTTCCTCATCGCCGAGTTCCTGCAAATCCCCTACGCCGAGGTGGCGCTGGCCGCGATCATTCCCGCGATCGTCTATTACTGGGCGATCTTCGTGCAGATCGACCGCTACGCCGCCAATTACGGCCTGGCCGGAATCGGCAAGGACAAGCTGCCGCGCATCGGCGCGGTGATGGCCGCAGGCTGGGTGTTCCTGCTGCCGCTGGCGTTCCTCGTCTATCTCCTGTTCTGGCTCGGCTACAATCCGGGCAAGTCGGCGCTGTTCACCGCGGCCCTGCTGCTGGTCTTGAACGCCGTCCAGCGGCGGCGCCCGCCGAGCCCGGGCGAGCTGCGCGACATCTTCGTCTCCTCGGGCAAGGACCTGGCGCCGCTCCTCATCATCTGCGCCGCCTCGGGCATCATCGTGGGCGTGCTCAACATCACGGGGCTCGGCCTGCAATTCGTCAGCATCCTGACCGCGATCACCGCGTCCGCCGGCCTTCTCGTGATGCTGATCTGCGCCGCCGCGATTGCCATCATCCTCGGCATCGGCATGCCGACCTCGGCCGTCTACATCGTGATGTCGGTGGTCCTTGCGCCGGCGCTGGTGAAGCTCGGCGTGGTGCCGCTCGCCGCGCACTTCTTCCTCTTCTACTTCGGCATCCTCTCGATGCTGACGCCGCCGGTCGCGATCGCTTCCTATGTGGCGGCCGGCATCGCCGGGGCCGACATGTGGAAGACGAGCTGGGTGGCGCTGAAGTTCTGCGCCTCGGGCTACCTGATGCCGTTCCTCTTCATCTACAACCCGGCCATCCTCGGGCATGGAACGGTTGTCGAAATCGGCATTGCCGCGATCACCGCGATCATGTCGGCTTGGGTGCTCGCCTACGCGGTCGAGGGCAGCGGGCGGCGGCCGGCGGAAGACTTGGTGCGCTCGGCGGTCCTGTTCACCGCCAGCATCGCGATCGGCGCCGCGCCGGTCTGGCTCGGCGCCGGCAACGTGCTCGCTCTCGTCCCCGCGCTCGCGGCGCTCGCCGCGATCTATTTCATGAAGCCCAAAAGCAAGGAAACGCTCGGAGTCACGCCATGATCGTCATCGACGTGCACACGCACATGCTGAGCCACGCCTGGTTCGACCTCATCAAGCAGAAAGGGAAGCCGCGCTACGCGGTGAAGCCCTCCAAGGACTGGCCCGCGCCGCTCGGCATCTATGCCGACGGCGCGCCGTTCATGACGCCGCAGGAGGGGCATTTCGACTACGAGCTGCGCATCAAGAAGATGAACGAGGCCAAGGTGGACCTCGCGATCGTCTCCTTGACGGCGCCCAACTGCTTCTGGGGCGGGCCCAAGACCAGCTTGAAGGCGGCGCAGCTCGTCAACGACGAGATGGCGAAGGCGCAGACCACGTGGCCCGACCGCATCCGCTGGTTCTGCTCGATCCCGTGGGAGCACGAGGAGCTCGCGCTCAAGGAGCTCGAGCGCGCGACCAAGGCCGGCGCCATCGGCGTGATGGTGCTCGCCAACATCAACGGCCGCTCGCTTACCTACCCGCGCTTCGCCAAGATCTGGAAGGCGATCGACAAGAAGGGCCTGCCGGTCCTCGTGCATCCGACGGCGCCGCCGGCGACCAAGCATCTCGACATCCAGCGCTTCAACCTGATCGCGCAGGTGGGGTTCATGTTCGATACCTCGCTCGCGATCGCGCGCATGATCTATGACGGCTTCCTCGACACCTATCCCAACGTGAAGCTGATCGCCGCGCACGCCGGCGCCACGCTGCCCTATCTCGTCGGCCGGATGGACATCTGTTTCGACAACATGGTGGCGGTGCGCGAGAAGATAAAGCAGCGGCCCTCCGAGCTGCTGCGCCGCATCTGGTACGACAGCGTCACGTTCTCGCTCGACGCGCTCAGGATGGCGGTCGAGGTTGGGGGCCCCGACAAGATGCTCTACGGCTCGGACTATCCGCACAACATCGGTGACATGCGCGGCTGCCTCTCGCGCGTCGACGCGCTGCCCTTCGAGCAGCGCAAGGCCGCGCGCGGCGCCAACGCGATGCGGATCTTCAAGATTTAGAGAGACGCAGGCGCGCCGCAAACCTTCCCTCTCCCGAAGGGAGAGGAGGGGCCCATGCGCCGCCTCAGCGGCGCATGGGAGGGGAGGGGACTACGCCGAATCCAGAACTTGGCGCTGGCCGAGCTCGATGACGCGCTGCTCAAGCGCCAGATGCACCTGATCGAGGACGTCCTCGATATCGTGCAGAACCTCGTGCGTTGGGAACCGGATCACGCGATATCCCAGTCTCTCGAGATAACGCGTGCGGGCCTCGTCGTGCGCGGCCGCCTCGGCATGTTGGTCGCCGTCGATCTCGATGACAAGTTGTGCGGCTGGGCAGACGAAATCCGCGATGAAGGGGCCGATCGGCACCTGCCGCCGGATCTTGTATCCCGCGAGCCTGCGATTGCGCGTGCGGCTCCAGAACTTACGCTCGGCGTCGCCGGCATTGCGGCGCATTAGCCGCGCGCGCTCCACGGGCGTGGTGGCGGCTGAGGGAAGCAGCTCCGTCAGGCGCCGCGCACGATACTGCCATGCCCATGACTCATCATCTTTTGGTTGCATATCGGAACAATAGCAGAACACCAAGCGACGCGCAACAGCCGCGAGTGCCCTCACCTCCCATGCGCCGCAAAAAGCGGCGCATGGGCCCCTCCTCTCCCTTCGGGAGAGGGAAAGATCGCGACGCGCTTTTGCGCTGGCACTTCGCACCCGCATGATGCACTTCCCCCGCATGTCGCAAATCCTCGCCATCGTTCTCCCGGTCTTCGCCGTCATCCTCTTGGGTTACGGCGTCGGGCGCACGCGGCTGTTCGGCGAGGAGGGCGTGCGCGCGCTCACCACGTTCTGTTTCTATGTCGCGATCCCCGCGGTGCTGTTCCGCGCGATGGCGCAGCTCGATGCGCCGGCGGGCGCCGATTTCGCGGTCGTCGTCGCGTTCTACGCCGCGGTGCTGGTGGGCTACGCGCTGGCGATGGCGGTGGCGCGGCTCCTGTTCAAGATGAATCTCGCCGAGCAGGCGCTCTTCGCCAACGGCGCGGTCTATTCCAACATCCTGCTGCTCGGCATCCCGCTGGTCTTGACCGCGTTCGGGCCGCGCGCCGCGCTGCCGCAGAGCGCGATCCTGGCGCTGCAATCGGTGATCCTGATCTCGCTCACGTCGTTTCTCGTGGAGTTCGGCAAGGGCGAGCGCGAGGCCGGGCAAGGCGGGCTCGGCGCGATCCTGAGATCGGCCGCCGTGGCGCTCGCGACCAACCCCATCATCGTCAGCATGGTGGCGGGCTTCGCCTGGGGCCGCATTGGCTTGGGCCTGCACGAGATCGTCGAGAAATCGCTCGTGTTCCTGGGCCAGGCGGCGACGCCGACCGCGCTCTTCGCGCTCGGCGCATCGTTGACGCGCTTCCGACTGGGCGGCGATCTCCGCCAGGTCGGCGTGATCGCGATCCTGAAGCTCGCCGTCTTGCCTGCGCTCGTCTTCGTCTCGGCGCGCTACGTGTTCGGCCTCGAGCCGCTCCCGGTGGCGGTGGCGACGATCTCGGCCGCGATGCCCTCGGGCGTCAACGCGTTCGTGCTCGCGATGCGTTACGAGATGCTGGTGGCACGCATCGCGGCGAGCCTCATCGTGACCGCGGCGCTCGCCTGGGCCAGCGCCGCCGCGCTGCTCGCTTGGTTCCTGCCGGGAATCAAGTGAAGAGGCCCGCCGCGGCGCGCGGGGCCGCTCAGTCCGCGAGCGCGGCGCGGATGGCGCGGGCCAGCTGCTCGAAGGTGTAGGGCTTGGCGAGGATGCCGTGGTGGCCGACCGCGTCCATGCGGCCGCGGGTGTGCAGGTCGACATGCGCGGTCACGAACACGATGCGCGCCGCGATCTCGCCGCGGATCGCCGCCGCCGCGTCGACGCCGTCCATGGCTCCCGGCAGGCGCACGTCCATGACGACGAGGTCGGGCTCGTGGCGCCGGGCCAGGGCCACCGCCTCCGCGCCGTCCTCGGCCACGGCGACCACTTCGTAGCCGAGCGCCGCGAGCTCGTCGGCGGCCGCCATCGCCAGGATCGGATCGTCCTCGACCAGCAGCAGGGTCCGGGTCGCTTTGCGCGTACTCGACGCGCCCATGGCGAGCGCGCGGCGCTGAACGCCACGCCTCGGCCTCGTGGTCCGATCGATGCCTTCGAGCATTGCCTGGCCCCCCTCGCGGCTCGGCGCCGACCCGCGAACATAGCAGGATCGCACCCGGCTTTCCCGGGCCGATGGCGGCCTGTATCGTTGGGCCACTGATTGACCTTAGTCAATCCATCGCGCGGGGGATGCGGTGCTTCGCAGGCGCGTCCTGATCTTGGTTGCGGCCGCGGTCCTGCCGCTCGGCGGGCTGCTCACGGCGAACGCCTACCAAAACTGGCGCTCGGAGAACGAGCAGGCGCGCCGCGACGCGCTTACGCAGGCGAGGCTGGTTTCGGGCGCGCTCGCCACGCTGATCGACGGCACGCGTCACTTGAGCGTCGCGGTCGCGCAGCGCCTCAGGGAAGTTCCGCCTGACAGCGAGACCTGCGCCGCCTATCTCCGTTCGCTCGTCGCCGAGGTGCCGCGCTATTACGGCGTCGGCATCCTCGACCGCAGCGGCAGGACGCGCTGCAGCAGCACGTCCGTTCAGCCCGATCTGTCGCTCGCCGACCGCGATTATTTCCGCGCGGCGCTCCGGTCCGAGGACATCGTGATCGGGAACATGATCACGGGACGTTTCAGCGGCCGGGCCTCGCTGCCGCTCGCCATGGCGTATCGCGGCGCGGACGGCACGGTGCTCGGCGTGGTCGTCATTCCGGTCAACCTCGAGAAGCTCTCCGAGCTGCTCGCCGAACGCTTCACCCCGGAGCGCGGCTTCATCGCGCTGATCGATCCCTCGGGCGCCATCGCCGCGCGCGTGCCCGACCACGCGGCCGCGGTCGGTCGCCGCCTGCCGGCAGCCGAGTATGCACGGCTGCGCGACGGGCCGCCCAC
>SBBV01000158.1 GCA_005240015.1 Candidatus Odyssella thessalonicensis
AGACGGCCTCGGCGCGCCTGGTGTCGCCGCCGCGCGTGACGGTCAGCTCGGCGCGGCGGCAGACGGCGCCGTCGCGGTTTTCCGGACCGCCAAGCTTGATCGTGCCGCTCACCTGGCTGCGCGTGTTGGTCCAGCGCGTGATCGTGCCGGCCTCGGCGGTGGCGAGCGCCTGCCGGAGCGTGCGCTCGACCAGCGCGCAATCGCCGGTGTCGCCGAACGCGCCGGCGAGCGCCTTCGGCATCGCGTCGCACGTAATCTGTGCAGCCGACGGCGGCGCGGGCGCCGGCTTCGCGGGCGCGGGTGCAGGTTGGGCCTGCTTTGGCGCCGCGCGCCGCGTCTCTTCGCTCTCGGTCCGGCGACGCTCCTCCTCGCGCGCGATGCCGCCCACCGGCGGCGGCGCTGCGGCTTCGTCGCTGCCGTGCATGGCCGAGCGCCAGTAGTCGAGGCCCGGCCCCGCCACCACCAGGACCAGCAGCGAAGCGGCGGCGATCCAGCCCCAGGCGCGCCGCGCACTGCCGCGCGGCCGGGCGCCCGAGGCGCGCTGGTGCGGCGCCGGCACGCTCGAGAGCGGCCTGCCGATGGGAGGGCCCGAGGTCAGCGGGCGGTCCACGGTCGTGCCCGGCGCGGCGCTCGGGAGCACGCGCTCGAACGCCGGCTCGACGGTCTCGAGCGCAAAGCCCTGCGGCGCCGGGATGTCGCCGGCGCCTGCGAGGGCGCGGAATTCCTCGACCGACTGCGGGCGGTCCTGCTCCATCAGCGCAAGCGAGCGCGCGATGGCTTCCTGCATCGCCGGCGACAATGGCGCCGTCACCAGCGTCGCCGCCGGCACGAGCGGATCGGGCTGGTTGCGCACCTTGGCGATGAGGCGATCGGGCGATTTCGCCGGCGCGGTGCCGGTCAAGGCGCGGTAGAGCGTGGCGCCCAGCCCATAGAGGTCGGTCCACGGCCCTTGCCGGCCATGCGTGTCATATTGCTCGTAGGGCGCATAGCCCTCCGAGATGACGGCGGTGCGCGAAAGCGCCGAGACATCGGCGGCGGCGATGCGGGCGGCGCCGAAATCGACCAGCATCGCGCCCGACGCTCCCTCCGCGCGCAGCAGGATGTTTTCGGGCTTGATGTCGCGATGGAGGAAATTGCGCTTGTGCACCTCGGCGAGGCCGTCGAGCACGCCGGTCAGGAACCAGCGCACTTCCGCCTCGCTCAGCCGCTGCCGGCGCTTCAGCACCGCGCCGAGGCTCTCGCCGGCAACGAACTTCATCACGATGTAGGCCGTGCCGTGGCGCTCGAAGTAGCGCAGCACGGGCACGATGTTGGCATGATCGAAGCGCGCCAGCGTCTCCGCCTCGCGCAGGAAGCGGTCGAGCAGCTGGCGATAGGCCTGATTGTCTTGCGGTCTCAGCGAGCGGACCTCGCGGCTGCCCGAGAGTCGCGCGGCGATGCTCGAGGGCAGGAATTCCTTGATCGCGACACGGCGCGAATGCTCGCGGGAGAGCGCGATCTCCTCGGCGAGATAGGTGACGCCAAAGCCGCCCGCGCCCAGGATTCCGAGGAGGCGGTAGCCCTCGAACTCGGTGCCGGCGGGAAGCGCCGAAAGATGGAGATCGTGCATGCGCCGGATCCAGCGCTTCTATCTCAAGGTTTTCAACCGTGCCTTGGCCTGCTCGTAGCCCTTGGCGGCGGCGCGCTGGTACCAGAGCCGCGCCTGGCGCACGTCTTTGGCGATGCCGGTGCCGTTTTCATAGGCCTCGGCGAGCAGGGCCATGCACCATTCGTCGCCCTTGTCGGCGCCCTGGCGGAAAAGCTTGGCGGCCGCGGCGGGATCGGCGGTGACGCCCGCGCCTTCGCGATGGAAGAGGCCGAGGCGGCAAATCCCCTTGGCGTAGCCCTGTTCGGCGGATTTCCGCGCCCAGCTCACCGCGCTCTCCAGGTGGCGGCTGATGCCGGCGCCCACGGCGAAGGCGTGGGCGAGATTGTATTGGCCGATCGCGTTGCCGCCCTCGGCCGAGCGGCGGAACCAGTTGTAGGCCTCGACCTCGTCCTTGGGCATGCCGCGCCCGGAGGCGAAGCAGAGGCCGAGCTGGTTCTGCGCGCCGACATGGCCGAGATCAGCGGCCTCCCGGTAGAGCACGCAGGCACGCGACGCATTGTGCTTCTCGTGCAGTTCCTTCTGCCCGAGGCCGAACAGCATGTCGGCGCGCGCCCGATTGGTGAGGTAGGTGTCGCTGTCGCGCACGCGCTGGCGTTCGTATTCGACATCGTCGATCAGCCGCTGGACGCTCGCCACCGCGTCGATGAGCTTTACGCGCAGCGCGTGGTCGCTGGGGAAACCCTCGAGCGCCTGCTCGGCCTCGCCGAGCTTGTTCGAGGCGCCGGTGAAATCGAAGCGGCGCGCGGCCGCCAAGCCCTCGCCGATGAGCAGGTCGGCCTTACGCTCGAGCGCGAAGCGGCTCTCCTCCCAGGCGCGCCGGTTGCGCTCGAGACGGGCGCGGCCGGCCGCCACGGTCGGCGAGTCGGGCAGGATGGCGCCGGCTTCGTCGAGCAGCTTCGAGGCCGCAGCCCATTCGCGCCGCTCCGCGGCCTCGTCGGCACGCGCCACGCGCCGCGCCGTCTCGGCGACAAGCCGCCCGCGCAGCTCGGCGAGCTTGGCGTTGGTGGGGGCCTGGCGCTCGGCTTCGATGAGCGCCGTCCGCGCCGCGGTCCAGTCCTGCCGCCCGAGCGCGGCTTCGATCTGGGGAATGGCGGCGCGCACCGCGGCCGCAGCCTGCTGCGCCTTCTCGGCCTGGGCGCGCTCGCGCTCCGCGCGCTGGCGCGCCTCCTCCGCACGACGCGCTTCCTCGGCGCGGCGTGCTTCCTCGGCGCGACGTGCTTCTTCCGCCCGGCGCGCCCCGTCGGCCTTCCGCTGAGCCTCGGCCGCCTCCGCCGCCTGGCGCGCCGCCTCGGCTTTGCGCGCTTCTTCGGCGCGGACCTCATGGGCCTGGCGTGCCGCGCGGCGCTGCTCTTCGGCGCGTTGCTGCGCGGCATCTCCAGAGCTCGCCGCGGCAGCCTGTTCGTTCTGCCCGGCGTGTTCCTGATACTGCCGCCAGCCGAGCGCTCCCGCCACGACTGCGGCGGCAAAGGCGAGGCCCCAAATCCACCGGCGTGGGTCGCCCGCGCGTTTCTCGGCCCCGTGCTTCTCGGGCTGCGCGGCGCCTGCCGGGCCGACGAGCGGCGGCGGGGTCTCGGGCAGCGGTGCGCGGCGGCGCAGGCCGCGTACGGCATGCGGCGGCGCGATCTCGCGCGTTCCGCTCGGCGCCGGCGCCCGCGCGGTTTCGAGATCGAACAGCAGCGGCTCCTCGGCCTTGCGACTGGCCGCGCCCGAGATGCTTTCCGGCGTGCGCGCCAGCACGGCGCGGAACGCGGCGAGCGATTGCGGCCGCTCGCGCTCGGCCAAGGCGAGCGCGCGGTCGATCGCAAAGAGCAAGCCGGGCGCGTAGCCGGGCAGGCCCTGCGCCGGGTGAAACGGATCGCGCGAGCCGCGCTCGAGCGCGGCGGCCCGCGCCGGCCCGGGCGGCGGCGCCACGCCGGATACCGCGCGATAGAGCACGGCGCAGAGGCCGTAGATGTCCGTCCAGGGACCGACCGAGGCGCGGCTGTCGTAGATCTCGTAAGGCGCGTAGGGGCTCCACGATGTTTCCGCATCGGCCTCGGCCCCACGCGCGGCCGGCGCCGGCCGCGGCGCGCCGAAACCCACCAGCACCGGCACGCCGTCATTCCGGAACAGGATGTCGCGGGGCGCGACGCTGCCATGCACGAGCCCGACCCGATGCACCTGCTCGAGCGCGTCCAGCAGCGGCGCCAGCAGATAGCGGATCTCCGCCTCGGGCAGCTTGCCGCGCCGATCGAGAATGGCGGCGAGACTCTGGCCCTCGACGTACTCCTCGGCGAGATAGCCCGTGCCGTTTTCCTCGATCAGGCCCAGCACGCGCGCGAGGCTGGGATGGTCGAGCGCCATCAGCGCCTCGCTCTCCTGGCGCAGGCGGGCGAGCCCCCAATCGAAGTCGGGCCGGTCGGACGCACGCAGCGCGCGGACCGCGTAGCTGTCGGAGCGGCGCGTGGCGAGGCCCGCCGGCATGTATTCGCGCAGCACGACGTGGCGCTGCTCGCCCGTCTTGGAGTCGGGAGGATCGTCGGCGTGGACATCGTGAACGCGTACTCCTCGATCTGGC
>SBBV01000542.1 GCA_005240015.1 Candidatus Odyssella thessalonicensis
CGGCATCGGGCATGGGTCCCCGCTTTCGCGGGGACGACAAGTTGTGTCCCCAGTTTCGACACCGAAGACGATGGACGGACTTTTGACGAGGAGTCCGATTACGCCGCCCTCGCGCCAGACGAAGCAGATCCGCCATTGCTCGTTGATGGGGATGCTGTGCTGGCCCTGGCGATCGCCGCGCAGCGCCTCCAGCCGGTTGCCGGTCGGCGGCCGCAGATCGTCCAGCTGCTTGGCCGCATCGCCCGCGGCGGGCAATTGCATGACAGAGGTGTTCGTTTTAACCACTCCGGCCGCTTGATTTTGGAGGAGACGCAGCATGGACCGATTCACCGGCGGTTGCCTGTGCGGCAACGTCCGGATCGTGGCGTCGGGACGCCCCTACCGGGTCGGCCTCTGCCACTGTCTCGACTGCCGCAAGCATCATGGCGCCCTGTTTCACGCGTCCGCGGTGTTCCCTCAGGATGCGGTGACGATCGAGGGCGAAACCCGCGACTACGCCGGGCGGTTTTTCTGTCCCCGCTGCGGCTCGCCCGTTTTCGGACGCTGGGCGGACGAAATCGGCGTGAACCTGGGATGCTTGGATGCCCCCGACCAGCTCAAGCCGACCTACGAGCTCTGGACCGTGCGTCGCGAGTCCTGGCTGCCGCCGTTTCCGCTTACGCGACGATACGAGCGTAATCGCGACGGCACGGGTCGCGTCGAGGAGTAGGTCGCACGACGCAGGCGCCGTTTCGAGGCGAGAAGATAGGCGTCAGACCCCTTATTCCCTTGGTATCCGTTTTCGTGCTTACGCGCCTCAGCTGAGTTCGATCCAGCCTGTGGTCCCACTCGCAGAAAAGGGGGTCTGACCCCTTCCTGCAACGCGCGCCTCCTCAAGTTCACCGATTGAGGATCTCGCCGACGCGCACGTGAAATAGAACCATGCGAAACTCATACAGCGGTTTTTCCCAGCCTTCCGGACAGAGCGCGAGGATGTCCCGGAGCGGCGAGTCCAGCCGCATCACCTTTGCATAGTCGCTGCGCTCTTTGATTTGAGCGATGAAGGCGGGGTCCACATTGTGCTGGGCCATCAGCACGAGTGCCAGGCCGACCATGTCTTCCCAACCCTGACGAGCGAGCCGGTGCGCCGTTTGGTCAGTGGCGGTGCAGTTGAGAAAGACCACATGCTCGCGCAACGCGGCCTCGAACACCTCCGCGATAGCATCCCGTTTCGCCTGGGCAGTCTCCGCAGAAGCGGTGGAGCAGAAACCGAGCAAAGCCAGGGCCGTGACGATCGCGCGCATCGAAGCCTCCGGAAAGCGCTTCACGATGCCCAGGCCTCCGTTCGCGGTCAATAACGCGGCGCGGGCTCGTCGACGCATTCCGCGCCGGCGAGTGGCGCACGCGACGATTTTGCGGCAACGCCAGGAGAAAGGGGTCAGACCCCTTCTATGATGCGGGACCCTGTCGGATCGGGCGCGGGCCGTTCGTCCTCGGGTCGGCTCGAAGGAGAAAGCCATGCGGAAAGTCACTGTCGGCGCGATGGTTTCCATGGACGGCGTCATGCAGGCGCCGGGCGGCCCGGACGAGGATCCGACCGGCGGGTTCGAGTTCGGCGGCTGGGTCGCCCCGGTGGTCGACGATCCGGTGTTCGGCGAAGAAATCGGCAAGCTGTTCGGCCAGCCGTTCGACCTGCTGCTGGGCCGGCGCACCTACGACATTTTCGCCGCCTACTGGCCCTACGCCGAAGGCGGCCCCTACGACGGCATCGCCAGGCAATTCAACCGGGTCACGAAGTACGTGGCGACGCGCAAAGGCGCGGACCTCGCCTGGAAGGGCTCGGTGGCGCTCCGCGACGCCGCCAGAGATGTCGCAAAGCTGAAGCAGGAAGACGGCCCCGCGCTCGTCACGCAGGGCAGCACCGAGCTCGTGCACGCTCTGCTGGCCGCCGGTCTCGTCGACGAGATCCGCAGCTTCACGTTCCCGTTGGTGCTGGGCAAAGGCAAGCGCCTGTTCGGCGACGACAGCCAGCCGCGCGCGTTCAAGCTGACGCACAGCGCCGTATCGCCGAACGGCATCATCGCCGCGACCTACCGGCGCGACGGCGCGGTCAAGACGGCCACCGTCGGCGGCGCCACCGAACCCACGGCCGCCGAGCTGGTGCGCCGCGAGAAGCTGAAGCGGGAGGGTTAGACCGCGCTCCGATTTTTGGGCGCAAAAAGGAGCGCCAATCGCTGGACCGTCGCGACCCTTAGGGCCCGATCAGACCCGTGGCCTGACGACCGCCAAATGCTCTCGCGACGTCTTCAGGGTCTCTCACGTAGTAAATGCGCGTGCCGCCTACTTGATTCCAAATCGGACCCAACACGTTTTCCACGGCGGCGCGGGCATTCTTATACACATCGTCATACGTGCGAATTTCCATTCTTGGCGTCGTGCCGCGAAAGGTCGCCAGAGATTGCCTATCACGTTCACTTAGCATGCTGTCCCGACCCATGACGATTAGGGTCTTCGGGGATGCTGTAATTCCCTTAAGACCTAGCTCATCTCTGACGGTACGAACGTTATCGCTTATATACCGAACCCAGTCCGTTATCTGCTGCTCCGCATGAACCAGTTCGGCGCGCTTTTGGCCCTTTGCTGTAAAGAGCGGTAGCGTTGAACGCTCGATTTCGACCAAGAGGTACTCGCCCCAAGCCTCCTGAAATACGAAATCTGTTTCATTCGCGCCCAAAGCAAGCTTCGGCCACATCTTGGTATGTACGGGGCACAGGAGTTCCGGATTCTCCTTCAAGAAGGTTTGGAGTACTTCTTCGCGATCAGGGTTGGAGTCCAATAGATCGCGGAACGCAGTCAGCTTTGTCGACAACAGTTCCCTCGCCGTCCGCGTCGGGTCGAGCGATTCGAGCTGCGCTTCGCGCATCTGCGACGTGACGATAGCAGCGAGGAGATCGGTCTCAGCCCACATTTCCGCATTTGCCGGAACCCACGGAGAAGCGTCAGTTCCAGGATATATCTCTATGCACTCCCATCCTACAGGAGCTCTAAGTGTGGTGGTCAGAAGCACCTGGCGTGGCGCCCTGCCGCCCTCAGACAATTCTTCAAGGTGCAGCGCGAATTCGAACTGGTTACGAACGGAGGCAAGGCAAAAAGGCTTGTGAGGCGGCTTCGGCAGTTCGGGAGGCAGCTCCATCACCGCATCAAATCGCATTCGGATAGACGAAAGCGGACGCGTTTTGCCGGTGGCTCTTTCCTGAACGTTTAGATCAAACTTGAGGCCCTCATCGCCGATCTCACGACTAAAATCCCTCGATTGGTGCAGCTTAATGACCTTTTGCGATTGATTGGTCAGAATGTCATCCAATGTTTGGGGCGACCACCCGGCGGTGACCTTGTCTTCCCCACGTTCGTATCGAACGACTATTCCGCCTTCGCAGCATGCAATGAAGATTCGCACCCCACCACGTAGATGGGTGGGGAGAAGGTGAGCTGCATGCGCGTACTTGCCCTCCCGCAGCTTCTTGGCTGCGTTTCGGTAAGCGCTGAAACACTCACCCACGGCTCTTGCGAGTTTTCTCTGCTCGTCGGGTGCTTCGAGCACACCGTCAGGGTCTTCAGTGAATACACCCGGCTGATTCCCCGTGTAGGTGAGGGTTCCCTTGGGCATGGCTCCACCTATTCCGCCGGCGCGGGCACCGGGGCGTGCGTGGCCGCTGCCCCATGCACCTTCCGCCTCTTCGCCAAAATCATATACGCCGTCGGCACGACGAACAGCGTGAACAGTGTCCCCATCAAGAGGCCGCCGACGATGACCCAGCCGATCTGTTGGCGGCTTTCGGCGCCGGCGCCGGTGGCGATCGCGAGCGGCAGCGAGCCCAGCACCATGGCGCCGGTCGTCATCAGGATCGGGCGGAGGCGGAGCACGGCGGCCTCGATCACGGCCGCGCGCTTCTCGGTGCCGCGCTCCTGGAGCTGGTTCGCGAACTCGACGATCAGGATGCCGTGCTTGGTGATGAGGCCCACCAGGGTCACAAGCCCGATCTGGCTATAGACGTTGAGCGTCCCCCCGGTGAGCTTCAGCGCGAGCAATGCGCCGGCCATCGAAAGGGGCACGGTCAGCATGATGATGAGCGGATCGATGAAGCTCTCGAACTGCGCCGCCAGCACGAGATAGATGAACGCGAGCGCCAAGAGGAACGTGACGTAGAGCCCGCCCGAGGCCTTCCGGAACTCGCGGCTCTGGCCGTCGAGGTCGTAGAGGATGCTGGCGGGGAGCTTGCGCGCCTCGGCTTGGAGGAAATCGAGCGCGTCGCCGAGCGTGTAGCCGGTGGCGAGCGTCGCCGTGATCGTCGCCGAGCGCAGCTTGTTGAAGTGGTTGAGCTCGCGCGGCGTCACCGTCTCGCGCATGGTCACGAGGTTCGCGAGCGGCACCATCTCGCCGGCGCGCGAGCGCACGTAGATGTTGGTGAGGTCGCGCGGTGTCACGCGCGCGGTGTCGGCCACCTGCACCATCACGTCGTATTGCTTGCCGGCGCGCTTGAAGCGCGTGACCTGGCGGCCGCCGAGCATGGTCTCGAGCGTGCGGCCGATCACCTCGACGTCGATGCCGAGATCGGCCGCCTTCTCGCGGTCGATGGCGACCTTGAGCTCGGGTTTGTTGAGGCGGAGATCGGAATCGAGGTTCTGCAGGCCCGGGTTCTGGCGCGCCGCGGCCAGCAGCTGGTTCACCGCCTTCTCGAGCTCGGGGTAGGTGGAGGAGGTCTGCAGCACGAACGAGACCGGCTTGTCGATCGCGCGCTGGCCCAGCGATTGCGGATTGGTGGCGAAGGAGAGCAGGCCCGGAATTCCGCCGAACAGCTGCGGCGAGAGCTGCGCGACGACATCCTGCTGCTTGATCGTCCGCTTGCTCCAATCCTCGAGGCCGACGAAGCCGATGAGGTTGCTCACCGTCGGGAAGCCGATCACGGCGAAATAGCGCTGCTGGAACGGTACCTTCTCGAACATCGCCTCCATGCGCCGCGCGCCGTCGAGCGTGAACTCGACGGTGGAGCCCTCGGGCGCGATGCCGAGTGCGATCACCGTGCCGCGGTCCTCGACCGGTGCGAGCTCCGAGGGCAGCGAGCGGAAGAGGGCAAAGGCCAGCACGCCGACCGCGACCATGACGCCGACGATCAGCGCCTTCATGTCGACGGTGACCGTGAGCGCGCGCCGGTAGCCGTCGCGCAGCGCGCCGATGAAGCGCTCGATGACGCGGAAGGCGAGGCCGTGGCGCTCGCGGTGCCGGAGGATGCGCGAGCACATCATCGGCGAGAGCGCCAGCGCCGTGAAGCCCGAGACGATGACGGCGCCAGCGAGCGTCAGCGCGAACTCGGCGAACAGGCGCCCGGTGCGGCCCTCCTGGAACGCGATCGGCGCGTAGACGGCGGCCAAGGTCAGCGTCATCGCGAGCACCGCGAAGCCGATCTCCTTCGAGCCCCTGAGTGCTGCCTCCATCGGCGGCATGCCGTGCTCGACGTAGCGCGAGATGTTCTCGAGCATGACGATGGCGTCGTCGACGACGAGGCCGATCGCGAGTACGAAGGCGAGCAGCGTGAGCGTGTTGAGCGAGAAGCCGAACAGCCACATCAAGGCGAACGCGCCGATGAGAGCGATCGGGATCGTGACCAGCGGGATGATCGTGCCGCGCAGCGAGCGCAGGAAGAAGAAGATCACCAGCGCCACCAGCCCCATCGCCTCGAAGATCGTGTGGAACACGTTCGAGATCGAGCGCTCGATGAAGATCGAGGTGTCGTAGCCGACGCGCACGTCCATGCCGGCGGGGAGATCCCGCGCGATCTGCGGCAGCGCCGCGCGCACCGCGCGCGTCACGTCGAGCGGGTTGGCGGTGGCCTGCTTCACGACGCCGAGCGCCACCGCGTTCTGGCCGTTGAAGCGCGCATAGATGCGGTCGTCGCGCGCGCCGAGCTTGGCCTCGCCGACGTCCTTCAAGCGCACGAGGTAGCCCGGGGTCTCCTTGACGATGAGCTGGTTGAACTCGGCCTCGGTCTTCAAGTCGGTTTCGGCCAAGACCGTGAACTCGCGCTGCGTGCTCTCGATGCGGCCGGCCGGCACCTCGACATTGTGCTTGCGGAGCGCCGCCTCGATGTCCTGCGGCGTGAGCCCGTAGGCCGCGAGGCGCGTGCGGTCGAGCCAGATGCGCATCGCATAGCGGCGCTCGCCGAAGATGCGGATCTGCGAGACGCCGTCGAGGTTCTGGAGGCGGTCCTTGACATAGCGGTCGGCGTAGTCGGTGACCTCGAGCGTCGAATGGCGCGAGCTGAAGAACGAGAGATAGATCACCGGCTGCGCGTCGGCCTCGACCTTGGCGACGACCGGCTCGTCGATGTTGGCGGGAAGCAGGCTCCTCACGCGCGCCACGCGGTCGCGCACGTCGGCGGCGGCGCCATCGTTGTTGCGGTTGAGCCGGAACTTCACCGTGATCTGGCTCTTCTCGGCGCGGCTGATCGAGGTCATCACCTCGACGCCGTCGATGCCGGAGAGCGAATCCTCGAGCGGCTGCGTGATCTGGCTTTCGACCACGTCGGCGCTGGCGCCGCGGAACGTCGTCTCGACCGAGACCGTGGGCTCGTCGATGTTCGGGTATTCGCGCACCGCGAGGCGCTGGAACGCGATCACGCCCACCAGCAGCACGACGAGGTTGATCACCGTCGCGAAGACCGGACGGCGGATGCAGATGTCGGAGATCTTCATCGGCGCCCTTGCGCTCAGCCGCCGCCGGCGGCCGGCTTCTTCGCCGGCGGCGCGCCCGGCGCGGGGCAGGCGGGGAGGCCGGGCAATTCGGCCGGCTTCGCGTTGGCGCCGGCGAGGAGGCAGACCGAAACGCCGGGGCGGAGCTTCGGCAGCCCGGCGCTGATCACGACGTCGCCCGGCTTCAACCCGGCGGTGATCTCGACCTCGCCCTTGATGCGCTCGCCGAGCTCGACGCGCGTCATCACCGCCTTGCCGCCCTCGGCCTTGAACACCGACATGCTGCCGTCGCTGCCCGGCAGCACCGACTGCTCGGGGACGAACAGCGCATCGGGCTTCTCCGAGATCGTGAGCACGACGCGCGCGAACAGGCCGGGCCGGAGCGCGCTGTCGGGATTGGGGATGCGTGCGCGCAGCACGATCGCGCGGCCGCCCGCCTCGAGCAGCGGATCGATCGCGTAGACGGTGCCCTCGACCGCGCGGCTGCCCATCGCATCGAGGCGCAGGCGGATGACCTGCCCGACCTTGACCGAGGCCAGCAGCATCTCGGGCACCTTGAAATCGACCTTGAGCGGATTGATCTGCTCGAGATTGACGATCTCCTGGCCGGGCGTGAGCAGCGCGCCCACCGAGACCTTGCGCAGGCCGAGCACGCCGTCGAACGGTGCTGTGAGCCGCATCTTGGCGAGCCGCGCTTCGGCGAGCTTCACGCTGGCCTCGGCCGCCGCCAGCTCGGACTGCGCCTTGTCGAGAGCGGCGACGCTGCCGGCCCCCTGCTGGCGCAGCTTCAGCGCGCGCTCGTGCGACTCGGTCGCCCACTGCAGCGCGGCCCTGGCGCGCAACAGCTCGGCCTCGGCCTCGGCCGTGTCGAGCTCGACCAAGAGCTGGCCCGTCCTGACCAGCGTGCCCTCCTCGAACGTGATCTTGGCGACGCGGCCGGTGACCTCGGGCTTGATGACGACCGATTCCCACGACCGCAGCGTGCCGATCGCCTCGGCCTCCTTGCGGCTCAGGCCGACGCGCACCGGCTGCGCTTCGACCGGCACGGCGAAGCCGCCCGGCGGGCCGCTCGGGCCGGCCGTGCGCTTGGGCTGCGCGAACAGCCACACGCTCGCCGCGAGCAGCACGAGCAGCAGCCCTCCGCCCACGGCATAGGCGGCGAATTTCGGTCGCGTGAGATCAGCCATGTTCCTGGTTCAGGTGCCCGGCACGGCGCCGGCCCGGCGCTGCGCAATCATTCCGGGGCACGGTGCTAGCACAGGGGCGGGCGCCCCGGCCATACCCGCTGCTACTTATGGATAGAGCGGGGCAGCCGTCAGCGCCGTCGCGGCTCCACGCAGCGGGCGCAGAAATAGCCGGTTTCGTAGCGCAAGCCCGGCGGCGCCATCGGCAGCACCACGGCCAACCGCTGGACGAGGCCGCGGCTCACTTCGCCGGCATCGGCCTCCGGCCGCTTCAGCACTTCGACGATCACGGCATCGCGGCCGTTGAAGCGGGCGAGGGTGCCGTCGTGTCGGGCGTCGCGGCTGATCCGGGCGACATCGCGCAGATAGATGGGTACGTCTTGCTGAACGCCGATGACGATGCCTCCGATCCGCTCGGGATCTTGCGTGGCCGGCGCCCACAGCTCGGTCATGCCGGGCTCGCCGGGCTCGGCGCGCGTTTCGATCCGGTGCTGGCGCAGCGCCGCTTCGAGGGCCTGCAACGAGAGCCCGCGCGCCGCGAGACGGGCCTGATCCACCCGAATGCGCAGTTCCTCGCGCATGGCGCCGAGGATGCGCACCTCGCCGACGCCGACGATCTCCTGCACCCGCGGTTTCACGAAGCGCTCGGCGAATCGCGCGAGCTCGGCCCGCGTGAACCGGTCGCTCGACAGCGCCACATACGCGATTCGCTGCGGGTTGGTATCGACGCTGGGCGAAACCGGCAGCCTCGCGGCCGGCAATGACGCGCGCATCAGCGCGAGCCGTATGCGAACGGCGGCGAGCGTCGGCTCCTCGCCGATGTCGGGCTTGAACTTCAGCACGATCGTGACGCCGTCCGCGCGGGTCAGCGACACCATGAAGGCGAGGCCCTCGATTGTGCCCAGCTGTTGCTCGAGCTGCGGCGTGATCATCGCGCGGGTCGCCTCAATTTTGGTGCCCGCCATGAGGGCGGCATCGATCGTAGTGGAGACTTCGGCGGCACTGCGCCCGGGCGTGACCTGAGTCGCGATCACCCACCCGGCGACGGCGATGAACGCGGCGAGGAATATGCCACCCGCCACGAAACCTACGATCTCGGATCGCGTGCGCCCGGTTGCCATCGCGGACGCGGTGCTAGCATATTGGCGGGGTGGGCGGCCATAAGCGGCCGCAGCGTCACGTAAAGCAGGTGGGGAAAACGCGATGCTGACCTTGAAGCAGGCGCAGACGATCGTCGAAGCGGCGCTCCAGAAGGGGCGCGAGAAGAACATGCGGCCGCTCTCGGTCGCGGTGCTCGATGCGCGCGGCTGCCTTCTCGCCTATGCGATGGAGGACGGCGGGCTGCTGCGCGAGGTGGTCGCCAAGGGCAAGGCCTATGGCGCGCTCGGCATGGGGCGCTCTTCGCGCGCGCTGGAGCAGTTCGCCAAGGACCGCCCGCATTTCATGAATGCCCTGATCGAGGCTTCGGGCGGGCGGCTCGTGCCGGTGCCGGGCGGCGTCCTGATCAAGGAGGGCGGCGCCATCGTCGGCGCGGTCGGGATCAGCGGCGACACCTCGGACAACGACGAGACCGCCGCCGTCGCGGGCATCGAGGCGGCCGGTCTCGTCGCGGGCCTGGACTGAGCGGCATGCCAGGAGGAATCGGCAGGATGCGCTTGTTCGCCTTGCTCGCGCTGGCGATGGCGATGGCCGGCGGGAGCGCGGCCGCGCAAAGCTCGCGCAGCGTCACCTTCGATTTCCTGAAGCCCGGCTCGGAGCCCGGCGCGTTTGCCTGCGACGTCACCGGCCCG
The DNA here is from genome assembly GCA_005240015.1 of Candidatus Odyssella thessalonicensis. GTDB lineage: Bacteria > Pseudomonadota > Alphaproteobacteria > Bin65 > Bin65 > SBBV01. The sequence continues at coordinate 9,701 of SBBV01000542.1, forward strand.
GGCGGGCC
>SBBV01000489.1 GCA_005240015.1 Candidatus Odyssella thessalonicensis
GCCGCCCAGCGCGCATGCGCCGCAGGATCTCGATCCATTGCGATGGTGCGGGCAAGCTCCAGTCCCATCACCGCGCCGAACTTGAAGCCGTGGCCAGAGAAACCCGACATCACGAAGCCGGCGGCGCCGAGCGGCTCGAGGATGAAGCGCTCGTCGGGCTCGACGTCGTAGAAGCAGGTCCTGGCCTCGACGATGCGGTAATTGGCGCCGTCGCGGAACCGGTCGCGGCACTTCGCGAGCAGCTCCTCGGCCTCGGCGCGGGCCGCCTCGCGCTCGCGGTCGGGATCGCCCTCCAGCGAAAAGCGATGGTCGCCGAATTTGAGGCCGAGCCCGGCGCGCGGCGGCACCACATAGTAGACGTAATCGCTCTGCCGCTCGATCATCGTCGGCGCCGCCGCCCAGGCCGCCTCTTGCGCGGGCGGCGCTGCCGCATAGACGACGATCTGGCGCGACGGCGTCACGCGGGCCGCCAGAGCGGGAACGAGGCGCGCCACCCACGGTCCCGCCGCCACGATCACGCGGTCGAACGCCTGCACCGCGCTGTGGGCGAGCCGGACGCGCGCACGCTCGGGATCGATGTCCGCCACCCTGGTCTTCGCATGCAGCGCGACGCCGTGCGTGCCGAGATAGTGGGCGAGCCGCTCCACGATGCGGCCGGCGAAAAGCGGCCCGCCGCGCGGCTCGTAGATCGCCCGCGCGACCTTCTCGGGCCTGAGATGCCGGAAGCGCCGCGCCAGCTCGGCGCCGTCGAGCGTCTCGAACGCGGTGCCAGCCGCGGCAAGGGTCTCGGCCGAGCGCTGCGCCCAATCGGCCCCCGGGCCGTCGATGCCGAGCGTTCCGGTCGGCGCGTAGAGGGTCTCGCCAAGATCGGCCCAGAGCCGGTCCCAGGCGGCGAATGCGGCGTCGACCATGCGCGTGTAGCCGAGCGCGTCGCCATAGGGGTAGCGGATGAGCCGGTGCTGATCGACCGAGGAGCCGAGCGGGTTCGGGATGGCGTATTGCTCGAACACGCTCACTTTTGCGCCGCGCTTGGCAAGCGCCCAGGCGGCCGAAAGGCCCATGATTCCCGCGCCGATGACGGCGATCTTCATGCGCCAAGCCTTTCTGCCACGAGCTTGGCCGCCGCAAGGTCTTCGAGCGCGGTGCCGACCGATTTGAACAGCGTGATCGCCTGGGCGTCGGCGCGGCCGGGCACGGTACCGCGGCAGAGATCGAAGAGATCGCCCTTGATCGCCTCGGCCTCGAGCGCGCCGCTCTTGAGCGGCTGCACGATGTCGCCCGCCTCCTTCATCGCGCCGGCGCGCGTGTCGACATAGACGGCGGCGCGGCGCACGGCCTCGTCGTCGGCCTCGCGCATCGAACGCGTGAAGCCGCCGACGAGATCGAGATGGTGCCCGGCGCGCAGCCAGCGGCCGAGCACCAGCGGCGCGGTGGCGAGCGTGGCGCAGGAAATGACGTCGGCTGCGGCGACGGCGCTCTCCAGTTCTGCCGCGACCGAAACGGAAATGCCGGGCAGATCGAGCTTCGCCGCCATAGTGCGCGCGTGCTCGGCGTTGCGGCCCCAGACCGTGACACGCCGGATCGGGCGCACGGTGCAATGCGCGGCCACGAGATGCGGCGCCAGCGCGCCGGTGCCGACCATGAGCAGATGCGCGGCGTCGGGGCGTGAGAGAAAGCGCGACGCGAGCGCCGAGGCTGCGGCCGTGCGGCGCAGGGTCAAGGCGGTGCCGTCGATCATCGCCTTGGGCGCGCCGGAGGTGGGATCGAGCAGCAGATATTGGCCGAGCACGGCCGGCATTTGCTTCGCGGCGTTGCCGGGAAAGACGCTGACGATCTTGATGCCGAGCGCGGCACCCGTCTGCCAGGCCGGCATCAGCAGCAGCGTAGCGTCGGGGGCGCCCGGCACCGCGATGGCGTGATGGTGCCGCAGCGGCACCTCGCAGCCGGCCTTGAACATCGCGGCGAGCGCCTCGATCAGCGCCGCGAAATCGAGCGTGCGGTGGACCTCGGCCGCGGAGACGACGCGCATCGCGTCAGGCGCGCGCCGAGGGAGCCGGCAAGCGCGCGCGTGTCTCTTCGAGTTCGCGCCGGGCGCTGGCGAGCGCGCGTGCCTTCTCGCGCGCGGCGCGGCGCGACGCGGCGCCACCGATCCACGCGCAGAGCCCGCCGAGGATGAAACCGAGGAAGGCCGCCGCCAACACGAGCACGAACGCGGCCACGCGCACCTCGCCGAACGGCAGCGGCCAGAGATCGAGCGATACCGCGTGATGGTTGTGGATGGCGAAGGCGCCCAGGACCAGTGCCAACAGCAAGATAATGATCAAGCTGAGATATTTCACTGGCCTGTCCTGGCAGGCGTCCGGGCCGCCGGCAGGGATCTACACCTTGCCGTTGAGCCGCTCGCGCAGCTCCTTGCCGGTCTTGAAGTAGGGCACGCGCTTCGCTTCGACCGCGACGGCGGTGCCGGTGCGCGGGTTGCGGCCGGTGCGCGCGGTGCGGTTCTTGACCGAGAACGCGCCGAAGCCGCGCAGCTCGACGCGGTTCCCTTCCGAGAGCGCGTCGGCGATCTCGTCGAACACGGTCTGCACGATCCGTTCGATGTCACGGTGAAGCAGATGCGGGTTGCGCTCGGCCAAACGCTGAATCAGTTCCGATTTCGTCATCGGCCGGCTGCTTTGCTGTTTTGCTTGACCCCGGCGCGCCGCGGGCGCGGCGCATCCCCCTCTACCTAAGTGCAGGGTGCCAAAGCGAAATCAGACCGTCAAGGGCGAGACGGGCGGTCAAATCGCGGAGCCAGCCGAAGACGCTGCCGAAAAGATCGCTCCAATCCCAGCTGTCC
>SBBV01000215.1 GCA_005240015.1 Candidatus Odyssella thessalonicensis
CAACGAGCTCGGTGCGCGGTCGAGCAGCGCTTTCACCGTCTCCATCGGCGCCGGTGCCAGGCCTTGCTTGCGCGCGGCGCATCATGTTCGCCGTCGCGCGCAAGCAAGGCCTGGCACCGGCGCCGATGGAGACGGTGAAAGCGCTGCTCGACCGCGCAACGAGCTCGGTGCGCTGAGCGCCCACCCTCTCCGTCATCCTGGGTGAAGCGAAGGATCTTTTCGAGGCAGGTGTGGAGCGCTTCTTTGGAAGCACCGCCCCGTGCGCGAGAGATCCTTCGCGCGGGCCTTCGGCCCGGCGCTCAGGATGACGCCGCGAAAGGCGGCGTCACTTCCCCTCGTAGTACTCCTGCACGAGGTGGTTCAGCAGCTGCACGCCGAACGCGGTGGCGCCCTTCGGCACGGTGGGCGCGTCCTTCTTCGACCAGGCCATGCCGGCGATGTCGATATGCGCCCAGGGCACGTCGTTGACGAAGCGCTGCAGGAACTGTGCGGCGGTGATCGAGCCGGCGGCGCGGTCGCCGACGTTCTTCATGTCGGCGATGTCGGAGGCGAGCGCCTTGTCGTAGGGCTCGGCCAGCGGCAACCGCCAGCAGCGCTCGCCGGTGGCGCGGCCCGCCGCCGCGATGCGCTCGGCGAGGTCATCGCTGTTGGCGAAGAGGCCGGCATTCTCGTGCCCAAGCGCGATGATGATGGCGCCGGTGAGCGTCGCGAGATCGATCATGAACTTCGGCTTGAAGCGGTCCTGGCAATACCAGAGCGCGTCGGCGAGCACGAGCCGGCCCTCGGCGTCGGTGTTGATCACCTCGATGGTCTGGCCCGACATCGATTTCACGACGTCGCCGGGGCGCTGCGCCGTGCCGGACGGCATGTTCTCGACGAGGCCGGCCACGCCGACCACGTTGACCTTGGCCTTGCGGCCGGCGAGCGCCTTCATCAGGCCGATCACCGTGCCGGCGCCGCCCATGTCCCACTTCATGTCCTCCATGCCGGCGGCCGGCTTGATCGAGATGCCGCCGGTATCGAAGGTGACGCCCTTGCCGACGAAGGCGAGCGGGGCATCGGCGCGGTTGGCAGCGCCTTGCCACTGCATCACGACGAGGCGCGGCTCGCGCGCGCTGCCCTGCCCCACGCCGAGCAGCGCGCCCATGCCGAGCCGCTTCATCTCGGACACGCCCAGCACCTCGACCTCGACGCCCTGCTCGGTCAGCGTGCGCGCCGCGTCGGCGAGCGTCTCGGGGTAGATGATGTTGGCGGGCTCGCTCACCAGGTCGCGGGTGAAGAACACCGCGTCGGCGACTTGCTCGAGCGGGCGGGACGCGTCCTCCGCCGCCTTGGCGCCGGCCACCGCAATCGTGAGCTCGGTCAAGGTCGGCTTCTGCTCTTCCTTCTCCTTGGTGCGGTACTTGTCGAAGCGATAGGCGCGGAGCCGCGCGCCGTAGGCGATGCGCGCGGCGGCGGCCGCTGCCGGCAGCGGCGCCTCGGGCATGGGATCGACCAGCACCGTCGCCTTGGCGACGCCGCCGGCGTTCAACTGCGCCACGATGTTGCCGCCCAGGTCCTGCGCCTTCAGCGCGTCGCGTTCCTTGGCCTTGCCGAGGCCCATCAGTACGATGCGCTCGTAGGCGCCGTCGCCGGGGCCGACGAGATCGAGCCGGTCGCTGGCGCGGCCCTGGAAGCGCCCGCTCTTGAGCGCGCGGGCGATGGCGCCGCCGGTGCGCCGGTCGAGCTCGGTCGCCGCCGGCGTCAGGACCTTGTCTTCCATCACGCCGGCAACCACCACGCCGCCCTTGGGGATCGCGTATTCGGCGAATTCGATCTTCATTCCATGCTCCTCGGCGCAATTGCGCCGCGGCCATCCCGAACCGGCAAACCGCGGCGCGCCCGATACTTAGGGCAGGCGGCCGAGAAGGGCAACGCCGCCCCGGCGCAGGGGCCATTTTCGCCTCGCGTGGGCTATCCATGGGCCTTTGCGCGAGGCTATAAGGTCGCCCAAATGAACCGCGCCCAGGCCTACATATTCCGCCAGGTCGGCCTCTCGACCGTCTTCATCGTGGTGACGCTCACCGCGGTGATCTGGCTCACCCAGGCGATGCGGTTCATCCGCTTCATCCTCAACAAGGGCCTCTCGCTCGACACGTTCTTCTACATCACGTCGCTGCTGCTACCCTCGTTCCTCCTGATCACGCTGCCGGTCTCGCTGTTCTTCGCGACCTTGTTCACGCTCAACAAGCTCACCAACGACCGCGAGCTGATCGTGCTGCGCTCCTCGGGCATGAGCCATTGGCAGGCGGCGGCGCCGGTCATCTATCTCGGCCTCCTCTGCGTCTCGATCTGCTACGCGATCAGCCTTTACCTCCTGCCGGTGTCGATCCAGGAGTTCCGCCGCGTACAGACCGCGGCGCGCGAGAATTTCTCGGCCGCGCTCCTGCTCGAAGGCACGTTCAACTCGGTCAACCAGAACCTCACGATCTACGTGCGCTCGCGCGAGGGCAACGAGATCTTCGGCATCCTCGTGCAGGACAATAGGAAGCCCGCGACACCGACCACGATCATGGCCAAGCGCGGCGCGGTCGAGGCCGGGCCCGAGGGTGCCCGCGTGATTCTGTTCGAGGGCAACCGCCAGGAGCTCGACCGCAAGACCGGCAATCTCTCGGTGCTCTACTTCAAGCAGTACAGCTTCGAGGTGAATCTGCTCGGCGAGGAGCGGCGCGA
>SBBV01000429.1 GCA_005240015.1 Candidatus Odyssella thessalonicensis
AACCGTTGGACGCAGCGCCGCGGCTCATCGTCGACGGCCGGGTCGGCGCCGCGGACGGTATCGGCCCGGCGCACCGGCTCCTTGGCCTGAGCCTGCTCGAGCGCATCGTGCGGGCGGCGCGCCGCAGCGGCTTCGGCCCCGTGTCTGTACTGGCGGACGAGCGGGATGCGACGCGCTACCGCGCCTTGCTTGCGCGCCTCGGCAACATCGCCGTGGGTGCGGCGGCGGACTCCGGTGCCGAAGCCCGCACGGTCTACGTACCGGGCGTCGTCGTCGGCGAGCGGCGCTGGCTCGAGGTCGCGGCGTCCGTCGCGGTAGCGGATGAGGGCAGCGTTGCACTCGGCAGCGGCGTCGTGGTCTTTGGCCGCCGCGTGCCGCCGTCGCGCGTGGCCGCGATTGCGGTCGCCACCGGCACGGCAGACGCGAACTGCACCGCCGGGGCACCGCTCCGCATCGGCAACAAGGCCGATATCGCGATCGCGGAGCGGCACCTGATGCGCGCGCTCGGCAAGAGCACGGACGGCTTCATGGAGCGCAATGTCGAGCGGCCGATTTCGCGCCTTCTCTCGCGCCGCCTCGCCAAGACCGCGATCACGCCCAACCAAATGACATTGATCTCGGCGGCCGTGGGTCTCGGCGCGGCGCCGTTCTTCCTCTCCGCGTCGCCGTTGTGGCAGACGGTGGGCGCGCTCGTGTTCCTCGCACACTCGATCCTCGACGGCTGCGACGGCGAGCTCGCGCGGCTGAATTTCCAGGAGTCGCGCTGGGGCGGCATCCTCGACTTCTGGGGCGACAATGTCGTGCACGCCGCGATCTTCGGCTGCATGGCGATCGGGTGGTCGCTGGCGGTCGACGCCGCGTGGCCGCTCGCGCTGGGCGCCTCGGCCGTCACGGGGGCGCTTGCCTCCGCCAGTTTCGTCTACTGGCGGGTCATGCGCCCGAGGCGGAGTGAGGGACCGCTCTACGTTTCGGTCGCCAAGGCGCGGAAGAGCCGGCTCGTGAGCATGCTCGACTCGCTTTCGCGGCGCGATTTCATCTATCTCGTGCTGCTGCTCTCGCTGGTCGGCAAAGCGGCGTGGTTCCTGACCCTCGCCGCCATCGGCGCCCCCGTCTTCTTTGCCATGCTCTTGTTCGTCGCCGCCCAGGAACGCGGCGCGCCGCGCGTCGCGCATCCATAGAAGTAACGCAACGGCAACGCTGGAGCCGCGGAAGCGCAACATTGTGGCTATTGCGCGCCGGCTGGGCGATACTGGGCGGCGAGTTCGGAGGGGGACTTGGTCGACCCACGCCGGATCGCCCGGAACTTGGGTCGTTGGGCAGCGGGGAGACGCGGCGGAATGCGAGCAGTGATCTTGGCGGCCGGCCGCGGGCGCCGGCTGGGGAGTGCCGGCGACGAGCGGCCGAAGGTTCTCCTGCGCTTCGGCGGACAGACGCTTCTCCAGCGTCACCTCGAAATCCTCGCGTTCTGCGGCGTCACCGATGTTTCGATTGTCGTGGGCTATCGCGCCCAGTCCGTGCAAGACGAGATCCGGTCGCTCGGCTGCGCGGAGCGCGTGCACCTGATCCATAATCCACGCTATGCCGAAGGCAGCGTCGTTTCGCTGTGGTCGGCCCGCGGCTGGCTCGCGAACGGACAGGCGACGCTGCTGATGGACGGCGACGTTCTCTACGACTGGCGCCTGATGCGCGCGCTCACCCGCTCGAGCCGTGCGAATTGCCTGCTCATGGACCGCGACATCGAACCGGGCGACGAGCCGGTGAAGCTCTGCATTGCCAAGAACCGCATCGTGGATTTTCACAAGAAGCCGCGCAATGCGTACGAGTTCCATGGCGAGTCGGTCGGTTTCTTCCGTCTCTCGCCCGACATCGCAGCGGCGCTCCTGGCCGGCGCCGGCGCGTATGTGGCGAGCGGCCGGCACGATCAGGAATACGAAGAGCCGCTGCGCGATCTCATCTTGGCGAGCGCCCCCGGCGTCTTCGGCTACGAGGACATCACCGGCTTGCCGTGGTCGGAGATCGATTTTCCGCTCGACGTGGCGAAGGCGCAGGCCGACATCGTCCCGCGCTTGCGCAAGATGCCCGCCGAGCTCGGCGTCGGGTGATTGCGATGGACGTTTCACCCGAGCGCGGCGAGGCGGCGATCGTCGAGCGGCCCGGCGCCCTGAGCAGAGAGGATATCGCCGCTTTCGCACGCAGCGGTTATCTCGTGCTTCGCCGTGCCTTCGATGCGGAGACGATGGCGGAGATCGCCCGCTGGACGGACGAGCTCGCGGCGGCGCCCGAGGCGTCCGGCCGCCACTGGGTCTATCGCGAGGCGAGCCGGCGCGATCCCGATGCGCGCATCGTCCAGCGCATCGAGAATTTCTGTCCGGTTCATCCGGGCTACGACCGCTTCATCCGCCGGGGCCGCCTCATCGAGCTCGCGTCGGCCGTGCTCGGCGAGCCGGCGGTCCTGTTCAAGGAGAAGATCAACTTCAAGCTTCCCGGCGGCGCCGGCTTCAAGGCGCATCAGGATCAGCAAGCGGGCTGGTCGCGCTATGCGCCGCTGTTCGTGACGGCACTGGTCAGCATCGATGCCGCGACCGTCGAGAACGGCTGCCTCGAAATCGCGGCCAATTGGCGGCGGCAGGGAATGATCGGCGCCGAGTGGCAGCCGCTCGGCGAAGCCGAAGTGGCGAAGCTCGACCTCCGGCCCGTGCTCACAGAGCCCGGCGACGTCATCCTGTTCGACAGCTTCGTTCCACACGCCTCGGCCGACAATCTCACCGACCGGCCGCGGCGCGTGCTCTACCTCACGTATAACCGCCGTTCCGACGGCGATCATCGCGCCGAATACTATCGGCACAAGCACGCCTCCTATCCGCCCGACATCGACCGCGAGCCGGGCCGCGAATACGTGTTCCGGGTCTAGGCCGGCGGTCGGCGAGTTATCCCCGACTTATACCGGCGCCGAAATGTTCCGGCGTGACAGCGCACGCCGGTTTGCTACGCTGATGTCGTGCACGGTCGAGTACGTCGGCGAAGAGCAGGGTATGAGGTGAGATCCCTGCCGCGCAGCCCAAGCAGCCGCTCCTCATTTGTACCGTCCGTGCACACTTTCTTTTTCGCCCGCCCGCATCGCCGCGGCGCAATCGCGCGCACGATCACGCCGTCACGGCGGCGAGCGCGATGACGATCAGAGTGAGGAAGGCGAGCGCACCAACGATCGCCGGCACCCAGCCGATGCGGTCGCGCCGATAGTTCGCCGGACGGCGCATCTCGCTGGCGAAGGTGATGTCGAGCCGCTCGGGCGAGGGCGGGGTGCCGGCCGCTTCATCGTCCGTGCCGAGCGGCGCCGCGGCGGGATCGGGGTAGGCAACTTTATCTCCGCCATGGCCGCGATCGATCGCGTGGCGGAGCTTGTCCGACGTCTTCGGCGAGTGCCTTTCGCTGGGAGTGCTCATCCGGGCGCTCCTCGGCCGCATGGCCAGACGGGCCCTGTTCAGCCAACGCGGCCCGCGCAGCGAGGTTCCTCGCCGCTGATGGAAGCCGCCGGCGACACGCGGCGCGGCCTACGCCAGCGCGCGATAGGCGAGATAGACGGCGACGGTCACGAGCACCGCCGCGGCCGCGAGCAGCAACGCGCGCCGACTGGCACGGTTGTCGTTGGCGGGCGGCGGAACGGCGGTGCGGCGCGGTGGCGGCGGCGCTGCGGGCGAAGGCTTGCGCTGCTGCTGCGCCACGGCCGCGCTACGGGCGCTGGGAGATCGGCACGTAGGGCCGCGTGGTGGCGCCGGTGTAAAGCTGGCGCGGGCGCCCGATCTTCTGCGCCGGATCCTCGATCATCTCCTTCCATTGCGCGATCCAGCCCACCGTGCGCGCCAGCGCGAAGATGGCGGTGAACATCGAGGTGGGGAAGCCCATCGCCTGCAGGATGATGCCGGAATAGAAGTCGACGTTGGGGTAGAGCTTCTTCTCGATGAAGTAATCGTCCTGCAGCGCGATGCGCTCGAGCTCCATCGCGATTTCGAGCAGCGGGTGGTTGCGCACGCCGAGCTCGTCGAGCACCTCGTGGCAGGCGCGCTGCATGACCTTGGCGCGCGGATCGTAGTTCTTGTAGACGCGGTGGCCGAAGCCCATCAGGCGGAAGTCGTCCTTGGGGTCGCGGGCGCGCTTCACGAAATCGCTGATGCGATCCTTGCTGCCGATCTGCTTCAGCATCGCCAGCACCGCCTCGTTGGCGCCGCCGTGGGCGGGGCCCCAGAGGCAGGCGATGCCGGCGGCGATGCAGGCGAAGGGATTGGCGCCGGAGGAGCCGGCAAGCCGCACGGTTGACGTCGAAGCGTTCTGCTCGTGATCGGCGTGGAGGACGAAGATCCGGTCCATCGCCTTGGCCAGCACCGGATTGATCTTGTAGGGCTCGCACGGGACCGCGAAGGTCATGTGCAGGAAGTTTTCCGCGTAGGAGAGATCGTTGCGCGGATAGATGAAGGGCTGGCCGATCGAATATTTGTAGGCCATGGCCGCGATCGTCGGCACC
>SBBV01000350.1 GCA_005240015.1 Candidatus Odyssella thessalonicensis
GGCAACACCGCGTCCTACTTCGGCGAGAGCTGGTTCACGATGCTGGCCGATTGGTGCCTCGACCGCATCGAGGGCAAGCGCCCGCCCAACGAGCGCGTGCACATCAACTCGCTCGGTCAGGCCACCGTCACGCCGTATCGCTAAAGCGATGTCCCCCTACGCCAAGCCTCCGCACGGGCTTCCACCGCGCCTCGCGGCGATCCTCGACGTCGACTACCCGCGCTTCAGCGCCGGCGAGATGGCGCGACGGCGGAAGCTCGTGGCCGCGGCGATGGAAGCGGCCGGCGTCGACCACCTCGTCGCCTACGCCTCCTTCTTCCGCGGCGGGCCGGTGCATTGGATTTCGGACTGGCTCACCACCTACGAGGCCGTGCTCGTCTTCACGCCGGAGCGCAGGGACACGATCTTCGTCCAGTTCTACAACCACCTGCCGCAGGCGCGCGCGACGATGCGCAAGGCGGAGATGCGCTGGGGCGGCTCCTCCACGATCCAGTCGGCCATCGGCGAACTGAAGGCGCGTGGCGCCAAGCCCAGGCGCATCGGCGCCGTCGGCATGGTGCCGATGGGATATTACAGGGCGCTCGCGGACGCCTTCGAAGACGTCGCCGATCTCAATCCGGCCTATGGCCGCTTGCGCCTGGTCAAATCCAAGGAGGAGATCGACTGGTATCGCATCGCCGCGCGCCTCTCCGATCTTCCGATCGAGGCGCTTCGCCGCGAGATCCGGCCCGGCCTCGACGAGCGCGACCTCGGCGCCATCACCGAGGCCGCTTATGTGCCGTGGCGCGGCAGCAACATCATCCATTTCTTCTTCTCGACGTCGATGCGAGCCCCCGACGTGTTCGTGCCGCGCCAGCACCTGACCGCGCGCAAGCTCGCAAAGGGCGACGTGATCGCGACCGAGATCACGGCGAGCTTCTGGGAATGTTGGGGCCAGATCTTGCGCACGTTTTCGATCGGCGAGCCGCTCACGCCGGAGTACAAGAAGCTGCATGACACCGCGGAGGCCGCCTACGACGCGATGCTCGCGGCACTCAAGCCCGGCGTCAGCGCGCGCGTGCTCGCGGTCGGAGCCGAGGTCATCGAGAAGGCGGGATTCACGTTCTACGATGATCTCGTGCACGGCTTCGGCGGCGGCTACATGCAGCCGATCCTGGGCTCGCCCACGCGCGGCCCCGAGACCTTGCCCGACATGACGCTCGAAACCGGCATGATGATGGTGCTGCAGCCCAACGTCATCACCAAGGACCAGCGCGCCGGCGTGCAAACCGGCGAGCTCGTCGTGATCACCGAGACAGGCGCCGAGAGCCTCCACACCGTTCCGCGCGGGCCTTATCTCGTTGCCGCATAGACACCACCGTCATCCTGAGCGAAGCGAAGGATCTCTTGCGCACGGGTACCGGTATGGCCGCCGATGCCACGGCTCGCGGGTAAGAGATCCTTCGCTTCGCTCAGGATGACGAGCGGGTTGCGCGCTCGTAGTAGGCGAGATCGACGTATTTCATGGGATCGCTGAGGGTCTTCTGCGGCCGGCCGAATTCGCCGCGCAGCGCCAGCACCGTTTTCATGCCCTCGACATCGATTTCGGCCTGGCGCGCGAAGCCGCCTTTGTCGGCGAGCAGGATGTCGTAGGTGGCGGCGGCAAGCTCCGCGCTCATGTTCGGCACCTTCTCGACCAGCAGCGCTGCGGCGGCCGGCTTGTTCCTGCGGTCATAGAGCCAGGCGAGGCTGTCGAGGAAGCCGCGGATGAACTGCACCAGCGTGTCGGCGTTCGCGGCCGCCCAGCTCCGCCGCGTGGCGCCGACGAGGCCCTGGTAGCGCGGAAACACGTCGCGCGCGCTCTGCAGCAGCCTCAGCCCGAGCTTCTGCGCGATCAGCTCGAACGGCGTCAGCAGCAGCGTGCCGGCATGCTTGCCGGCCTTGAGCGCCTCCCAGCGCTGCATCACGCCGCCCGCGCGCTCGAACGTCACCTCGCTCTCGGCGACGCCGTTGAGCGCCAGCATCTTGCGCAAGACGAAGGCGAAGCCGGTCGTGAGCGCGTCGACCGAGAGCGTCTTGCCGCGGAGATCGGCGTAGGTCTCGATCCCGCCCTGCACGACAAGCCGGAGAAACGCGTCGTCGCCGCCCATGAAGGCGAACAGATCCGGGGTGCGGTCGATTGGCGCCTCGCCTTGCCCCTCCTGATAGGCGACGACATTGTCGAAGCCGGTGAGCCCCAGGTCCCAGTCGCCGCGGATGAGGCCCGAAAGCTGCTCCATCGAGCTGGTGGTGAAATGGAGCGTGGGCGCGAGGCCCCGCCGCGCGAAGAGGCCCTGGCTCAGGCCGGCCCAGAGCGGCAGGTTGAAACCGCCCGGAAACACGATGATGCTGAGCGCGCCCATGTCGTCCTCCCTCGGTGAGGATGAAAGAGCCGCAAGCGCGGCGGCCGGTCAACGGGCTTGAGCGAAGGAGTGCGTGCGATGGCCTCACGCATCGAGATCGGCGATAGCGACCTTCTGCTCGTCATCGACGTGCAGATCGACTTTTGTCCGGGCGGCCGGCTCGCGGTTCCCGACGGTGACGCGGTCGTGCCGCAGATCAACGAGATCGCCGGCCGCTTCAAGCACGTGGTCTTGACGCAGGACTGGCACCCCAGGGACCATCGCTCTTTCGCGTCGGCACATCCGGGCCGGAAGCCGTTCGAAACGGTGACGATGCCCTATGGCCCGCAGGTATTGTGGCCCGACCATTGCGTTCAGGGCACGCGCGGCGCCGAGTTCCACCCGGACCTCAGCATTCCGCACGCCGAGCTGGTGCTGCGCAAGGGCTTCCGGCGCGAGATCGATTCGTACTCGGCGTTCTACGAGAACGACCGCAGCACGCGCACCGGGCTTTTGGGCTATCTGCGCGAGCGCGGCCTCGCCCGCGTGTTCCTGGCCGGACTCGCGCTCGACTATTGCGTCCGCTATTCCGCGGAGGATGCGGCGGCCGCAGGCTTCTCCACGACCGTGATCCGCGACGCCTGCCGCGGCATCGGTGTCGGCGGCTCGATCGAGGAGACCGATCGGAGCTTCGCGGCGCGCGGGATCGCGTCGCTCGAGGCCGCCGCGATCCGGGCCTGAGGCAGCCCGCAAGGGCAAGCCCTGCGCGCCAAAACGATCTCTCTGCCATCCCGCACGTCGCGTCGACTTTGCGCTGGATCAAAGTCCGTCGCCGCTCGCACCGGTCAGGATGTTGCCGAATCCTGGCTTCGGAGCCCCGACGATGAGCGAACTTCCATTGGTCTTCGGCGTGATCGCGCTCACCGCCGCCGTGATGATCTGGCTGCTGTTCGCCTTTCGCAAATTCCTGCGTGCGCGCGAGCAGCACCTGCCGTCTGCCGAAGCTGCGGTTGCAAAAACGGCTGGGGGCGCAACTCTCGCTCGGCCAACAGCGCGCCCCGCTGCGCATATCGCGCGACGGAGCCAAGCCGCCTAGCCCTCGGCGCAAGCCGCGCCGCCGCTTGGCCATGGCCGGTTTCGCGCTTGCCGAGCGGCTTCTCACCGCGGTTTTAGTTAATTGTAAATGCTCGCCTTTTTTCGCGCGAACGGCGTGCGGCGGCGCGATTGCCAGCACCCAAACCAGGCCGCGAACTACGCCGAACGCCGCGGCTAGTTCCGGCGGTCCAAAAAAATATTTGCGCCACCCGGGCCGCGCTGGCGATTGAGCGGCGCGCGTGCCCAAGCCTAGCATTTGACCGCGATCTGGGGGACATCGGCAGACGTTGCCCAAGACGCATCGTCGCGCTCGGGAGAGCGTGGCCTTTCGCGCATGGCCGTCGGCCGGGAAAGCACGCACGGGGCAACATGGGCGAGGGTACCGACGCCGGAAAACCGCTGGTCCTGATCGTCGAAGACGATCCCATCCTCTCGCTGGACCTCACCGAGCTCCTCGAGGAGTGGAACTACACCGTGTGCGGGGTGGCGGGCAGCGCCGCCACCGCGTTGAAGCTTGCCTCGCTGCATCGGCCGCACCTGGCACTGGTCGATGTCGGCCTGAGCGGCGAGACGGACGGTATCGATCTGGCCGTGCGCCTGCGCCGCGACTTCGCGGTGCCGTCGATCATCGTCACCGGCGCGCTGAGTTCGGAACTTGCCGAGCGCGCGCTTCCCGCGCGCCCCGCCGGATTCTTGTCCAAGCCCTACATGCCGTGGGAACTGGAAAAGGCCCTGAACGAGGCCTGGCGGCAGACCGCCCAGGCAACGACCTGATCTCGCGGCAATGCCCGCGCGATCCATAACGGGACAATGGCGCACAGCGCCGACACAGGAGAGGAGCATGCCCGATACCTTGGTAGGCGAAACGCAGATTGATGCGCGGCGGCTTCTGACCGCACTGCGCGCGTTCCGCCGCGGCAACTTCTCGGTACGGCTGCCCGAGAACCAGCTCGGCATCGCCGGCGAGATCGCGGCCGCTTTCAACGAGGTGGTCGAGGTCAACGCCGAGATGACGCGCGAGTTCGAGCGACTCTCCCGCGTCGTTGGCAAGGAAGGCAAGATCCAGCAGCGCGGCAAGCTCGCCGGCGCTTCGGGTGGCTGGGAATCCTGCATCAACTCGGTCAACGCGCTGATCGAGGACATGGTGCAGCCGATCAGCGAGGTGGCGCGCGTGATCGGCGCGGTGGCGCAGGGCGAGCTCAACCACAAGATGACGATCGAGATCGACGGCCGCCCGCTGCGCGGCGAGTTCCTGCGCATCGGCAAGGTCGTCAACACCATGGTCGACCAGCTCGGCTCGTTCGCCTCCGAGGTGACACGCGTCGCGCGCGAGGTCGGCACCGAAGGCAAGCTCGGCGGCCAGGCGCGCATGCGCGGCGTCGCCGGCACGTGGAAGGACTTGACCGACAACGTGAACCTGATGGCGGCGAATCTCACCGTCCAGGTGCGCAACATCGCCGACGTGACCACCGCGGTGGCGCGCGGCGACCTCTCGAAGAAGATCACCGTCGACGTGAAGGGCGAGATCCTCGAGCTCAAGAACACCATCAACACGATGGTGGACC
>SBBV01000023.1 GCA_005240015.1 Candidatus Odyssella thessalonicensis
GAGCTCGGCGTGCATGCGCTCGTCGGCCGCGTTCATGCGGCTCGCCGGGTTGATCATCGAGACGCGCAGCACGCCGAGCTCTGCGAGGTGTGGCGCGACATCGACAAGGACGAGGAGACCGGCGCCGTGATCCTGCGCGGCAGCGAGCAGGCGTTCTCGGCCGGCGCGGAATTCGCGGTGATCGAGAAGATCGTCGCCGACCGCGACTATCGCCTGCGCATCTGGAAGGAGGCGCGCGACATCGTCTACAACGTGATCAACTGCGGGAAGCCGACGATCGCCGCGATGAACGGCCCCGCGGTCGGCGCCGGGCTCGCCGCGGGCATGGTCTGCGACATCACCATCGCCGCGAAATCGGCGCGCATCATCGACGGGCACACGCGCCTCGGCGTCGCGGCCGGCGACCACTCGGTCATCATCTGGCCGCTGCTCGTCGGCATGGCGAAGGCGAAGTACTACCTCCTCACCTGCGAGCCGCTCACCGGCGAGGAGGCCGAGCGCATCGGCCTCGTCTCGCTCTGCGTGCCCGACGAGCAGCTCGAGCAGCGCAGCATCGAGGTGGCCGCGAAGCTCGCGAGCGGCGCGCGCACGGCGATCAGCTTCACCAAATACGCGCTCAACAACTGGCTGCGCATGATGGGCCCGAACTTCGACACCTCGCTGGCGCTCGAGTTCATGGGCTGGGACACCGGCGACGCCAAGGAAGGGCTCGCGAGCTTCCGCGAGAAGCGCAAGCCGAATTTTCCGAAGACGTCTCCGATCTGAGGACGCGACATGCGAGGCCTCAAGGGCAAGACCGTTCTCATCACCGGCGCCGCCGGCGGCATCGGCCAGGCGCTCACCGTGCGCTTCGCCGAGGAAGGCTGCCGGCTCGGCCTCATCGACATGAACGCGCACGCGCTCGAGGCGGCGGCGCAGCGCGCGCGCGGCGCCGGCGCCACCGCCACCACCTATGCGATCGACATCACCGACTACGACGCCGTGAAGAGCGCCGTCGACGCGTTCGCCGGCGAGGCCGGGCGCATCGACGTGCTCGTCAACAACGCCGGCTACGACAAGTTCACGCTGTTCCTCGATACCAAGCCCGACTTCTGGGAGAAGGTGATCGACATCAACCTCAAGGGCGCCATCCACCTGCACCACGCGGTGCTGCCGCACATGGTGAAGGCCAAGAGCGGCAAGGTCGTGAACGTCGCCTCCGATGCGGGCCGCGTGGGCTCGTCGGGCGAATCGGTCTACTCCGCGTGCAAGGCCGGGCTCGTAGCGCTCACCAAGACGCTCGCGCGAGAGATGGCGCGCGCCGACATCAAGCTCAACGCGGTGGCGCCGGGGCCGACCGACACCGCGCTCTTCCACGGCTTCATCGGCGAGGGCGAGGCCGGCCAGAAGGTCCACGCCGCGCTCGAGAAGGCGATCCCGCTGCGCCGCATCGCCAAGCCCGAGGACATCGTCGGCGCCATCGTGTTCCTCGCCAGCGAGGACGCCGACTACATCACCGGCCAGGTGTTCAGCGTCTCGGGTGGGCTCACCATGGCGGGCTGAGCGGCGGCGCGGCAGCCAAAAGCCAAGTTCCGCGAGAACCCTTGGCTTTCCTTGGCTTTTGTTGGCTTTCCTTGGCTTTTTGGGCGCTCCACCTTGGCTTTTTCCGACCCCGACCTTGGCTTTTCTTGGCTTCGGCGTTGGCTTTCCTTGGCTTTTTCGGGCTGCTGCGCCGACGAACTCTTGTCACAGGGCGCTTCCATGCAAACGACCAACATTGCCGATTTTAGAACAAAATAGGAACATTGTCCGGCATATTATACTTGACGTACCGAACGGGGTGGTATATGTTTGAACTCATTGGAGAGGCACCCCATGTCGGTATTGGACAAAAATCCTCTGCGGGACGAACAAGCGGCCTACGATTTCGTTGAGGGGATCGTGTGGCCGGACGGCCCCATTTGCCCGCACTGTGGCAACGCGGACGCGGCCAAGATCGGGCTTTTGAAGGGCAAGAGCACGCGGATCGGCGTGCGCAAGTGCTATGCGTGCTACAAGCCGTTTACGGTGAAGGTGGGTACGATCTTCGAGTCGTCCCACATTGAACTTCACATCTGGCTTCAGGCGATGACGCTGCTTTGCTCGTCCAAGAAGGGGATCAGCACGAACCAATTGCATCGCGTGCTTGGGGTGAGCCTCAAGAGCGCGTGGTTCATGTCGCATCGCATCCGGGAAGCGATGACCGACAAGGGCGGCTCTGGCCCGCTCGGTGGCCCCGACAAGATCGTTGAGGCGGACGAAACCTATATCGGCAAGAACGAGTCCGAATTCCGCGACGGCAAGTGGCACACCAAGCAGGGCTTGGGACGCGGGAAGATCGCCGTGGCGACGTTGGTAGAGCGCGGCGGGCGCTCCCGTTCCATCAAGGTCGAAAATCTCCGCACGGATGAAATCCGCGCGTTCGTGCTTGGCGACGCGGATGCCAAGTCGCGCCTCATGACCGACGGCTCCCCGATCTACGCGAAGATGCATCGGCACTTCACTCGGCACGAAAGCGTCAATCACTCTCAGGGCGAGTACGCGCGGGGCGACGTGTACACGAACAACGTCGAAAGCTATTTCAGCGTGTTCAAGCGCGGGATGCGCGGCATCTATCAGCATTGCAAGGCGCGGCATCTCCCGCGCTATCTGGCGGAGTTCGATTTCCGCTACAGCAATCGCTCCGCGCTTGACATTGACGACGAACAGCGCACCATCAATGCCATCCGTGGCATCGTCGGGAAGCGGCTCACCTATCGTGCCGCTGATCGCAAAAACGACTTGGCATGAAGAACGATCAATATCGGCGCTACAAAGACGCAGCGCGCGCACTTGGCGCCGACGAAAGCCCCGAGGCGCTAAAGCGCGTGCTGGCAAAGCTGGTGCCGCCAAAGACGGCGCCGCGTCTGAGCGCAAAGCGAAAACGCCGCCCATCTAAAGAAAGCCCTCGTTGACCGGCCGCGGCTGATACGGGCGCACCGTCACGTCAATTACGAGGCGCGCGGCCTGCTGAGGCGGGACGTCCGGAACGTCCTCTAGCAACGTGTCCGTCGTGACGGCGACGTGGGTTATCAGGCTGTCATCTTCCAAGAGGACATAGAACGGGTCTTCGTTTGGCCCCGGCACTTGAAGCCCCTTGCTTGTGCCCGCGCCCAACTCGTCCGGTCCCTTCGCCTTCCTAAGCGCGTCGAAAACGGTCTTGAGGCGATTGTCCACGTCGAAAAGAACATTGCTCGGCTCGCCTTCGCGGAGCATCAAGATTTCGAGTTTGCAAATCAGTCCATTCCAGCGCGCAACGAGCGGCAGCCACTTGAACCCGTCGTGCCTAAATATTCCGGGCACCCGATCACTCTGAAACAGTTCGTGGTGCTCTTTTGTGGTCGGGTGCTTGTGCCAAAGCGCCCTTAGCTGAGAGTGAAACTGCTTGCGTATGTCATGGACGTGCAGGGACCGCTCGCGAAGGCGCTCGTCGTCGCGATGCGCCAGCAAGAGCCCGGCATAGGTAAGGCGGAACTCCATGTCATCCTCGTTGGGCTCCAAATACGGGTCCCAACGCAGGACGTGCCGACTCGGGAGCGCACTCATTATGCGCCCCCCTTGTTAGGTACGGCAAGTCTAATATGCCGACATTGTCAAGCGCGTGATTGGGCTCGCTACGATGTTCCCGTGAAACCGAGGCCAAGGCCGCTCGGCCCAAGACTACGGTTCGCTTTGCCGCTCCGATCTGCGCCATCGCGATTGCAATGCTCGTCTGCCGCCGCACCGCGCGTATTGGGGGACGAACTCAACCTCGGCATGGCGGGTTAGGCTTTGAAGTGACGGCGCTCACCGTGCTGAGGCGGTGACTCGAGTCGCTGCTGCCTTCGTCTTGCGCGTCTAGGATGCAGGGGAAGGGTCGTGGGACGTCGGTGCGGGCTTCCAGACAGCGAGGACCACGCCATGGGCTTTCTTAAGTATCAGGACACCATCAAGGGCACCACCGGCGCCGACATCATCGATCTGACCAGCCCTCCCTACTCGATCGCCGGCTACACGAAGAGCGGGTTCGGGTATTGGGTCGAAACGGGCGACGGCACCGACACCGTCTACGGCACCAATCACAACGACCTTCTCGACGGCGGCGAGCACGACGATACCCTCTACGGCAATGACGGCGACGACGATCTCATCGGCGGCGGCGGCAACGACGGCCTCTATGGCGGCCGCAGCCACGACCACATCCACGGTGATGGCGGCAACGACTCGCTCGAAGGCAATGGCGGCAACGACGTCATCGACGGCGGGGCCGGCGACGACACGATCTACGGCGACAATTTCGCGCTCACGACGCGGCAAGGCGGCAATGCCGGCAGCGACGACCTGTTCGGTGCCGGCGGCAACGACACGCTCTACGGCCAGGACGGCAACGACGTGCTGCGCGGCGGCGGCGGCCGCGACGTGCTCTCGGGCGGCGCCGGCGCCGACACGTTCCGCTTCATGGCGGCCGACATGGAGATCGTCACCTACGAGGTGTTCCCGCGCATGTGGGTGCGGCAGAACTGGTCGCTCGACACGATCACGGATTTCGAGGTGGCCGGCGGCGACATCCTCGACGTGGCCGAGGTCCTCGACGTCCTCACCGGCTTCGCCGGCAACACCGCGAGCGACGCGATCAGCCAGGGCTACATCTACTGGTCCCAGGCCGGCTCCGGCAGCATGGTCTACATCGACCCGAACGGCCCCGCGGCCAACGGGGGGCGCGATTTACCCTTCGCGCTCGCCTACCTGGAGGGCGTCCAGCCCAGCCAGCTCACGGCGAGCCATTTCGATGTGATCGTGTAGACACTGGCCGCCCTTCCCCCGCGTAAGCGGGGGAAGGGCGGAATGGGGGTGCGGACGGGTTCGCGTGGCGGGCAGAGGCTGGTCGCACTTCCTCGCGAGTCGCAGCTCGTCGTCCTCACCCCCTCCGGCCCGCGCGCACTTCGCGCGCGGTCCACCTCCCCCGCTCTTCGCGGGGGGAGGAAAAAGGCGCCGCGCGTGCTAGGGATAGAAGATCGCCATCACCTCGGCTATTAATGCAGGTTTATCATGGCCTTCGACCATGATCTTGCACTCCGAGGTAAGCCGAATCCCACCGTTCTTCCCGGGATCGACCGCTTTTAAAGTCTGATAGAGGCAGACGCGGGATCCTGCAGGTACCATGCCGGTATAGCGCACTTTATTGGAGCCGTAGTTGAGCGCGTGGCGGTAGCGCACCTCGAGCACGCTCTTGATGAGCCGCGGCAGCAGCGAGAGCGTGAGATAGCCGTGCGCGATGGTCTTGCCCCAGGGCAGCTCCTTCCTGGCGCGCGCGGGATCGACGTGGATCCATTGGTGATCGCCGGTGGCGTCGGCGAATTTGTCGATCATCGCCTGATCGACGGTGATCCAGGGCGAGGGCCCCAGCGTCTTGCCGACATGCTTGGCCAGGTCCGGAACGTCGACGACGAGGGCCACGGCGGTCATCCTTCGAAAATGGCTTCGGGCAGGAAGGCCGAGACGACGACGTTGGGCACGTCGACGACGTTGCTGATCTTCAAGTCGAGGGCCACGCTGCAGATCGCGTAGGCCTGCTCGCGCGTGAAGCCCCGCTCCTCTTGCAGCAGCGTGATCATGTTCAGGAGCGCGTTGCGGCAGGCGAGGTTCAAGTCGGGGCCCTGCTGCGCGCCCGTCTCGTCGACCGGCATGCCCATGGTCGCGATGAAGCGCTCGGGCATGCCGATGCGCGGATCGGTGAAATAGGTGGAACGCGCGAAGCGCGGCCAGCGGATCTTCTTGCGCGCGGCTTCGCCCTTATGCAGGCGGAAGCGCGCGACGCAGGTGGCGCCCATCTCGATCGCGGTGAGGCACACCTCGCCGTCGCCCTGCGCGAAATGGCCATCGCCGGTCGAGAACAAGGCGCCTTCGACCGCCACCGGCAGGAACAGCCTGGCGCCCCTGGTGAGCTGCTTCACGTCCATGTTGCCGCCGTTCTCGCGCGGCGGAATGGTGCGCAGCCCTTGCGCGGCGACGGCGCCCATCGCGGGCACCGCGTGCATCGGATCCGGGGGTGCGACGAAGCCGCCGCGCGCGCGGAGATCGGCCTCGCGCTTCGTCCATGCGGCGAGCTGTGCGCGCGAGGGTGCCACGCCGGAGACGCCCATGAACGGCGCGCCGGGAATGCGCACGCCCGGAATCTGCGCCGAGGTCGCCCAGCCATCCTTGAGCTGCCAATGCGCGATGAACGGCTCCGTGACGAAATCGGGCAGAGCGCCGAGGCCGGGCACCATCGAGGTGAATCCGGTCTTCTCCGGAATGATGTCGAGGAACTCGATCTCGAGCAGGTCGCCGGGCTGGGCGCCCTTGATCGCGACGGGCCCGGTCAGCGGATGCGCCGCGTTGCGCTGGAACTTCGAGAAATCCGTCCTGCCCGACGGTTCCGGCTTCAGCTGGCCGTCGGCAGCATCGCGCGTCTCGATCGCAATCTCCTCGCCCTCGGCCACTTCGCAGAGCGGCGTGAGCTCGGGATGCCAGCGATTGTGCCCCACATGCGGCTCGTCGCAGAGCCGCTTCGCGCGGTCGATCTTGAGCCGATGCATTTCCCCTCGCCTACCCGGCCGCCAACCACCCGCGTCGAGCGCCGTGAAAGATAACAGGGAGGCGGGGAGCCGAGGAGAAGTTTCACAACGAAGGCACGAAGGTCACGAAGGAATTTCTTGCGCGCCCTTTGGCGCGCATTCGATTTGCTTCGTGTCTTCGTGCCTTCGTGGTTCGACTTACTTACTTCTCCCCGGCTCCCCACCTCCCTGTTCACTTTCACTTGCTTCAGCCGCCGATCAGCTCGCGGGCGATGATGAGCTTCCTGATCTCCTGCGTGCCGGCGCCGATCTCGTTGAGCTTGGCGGTGCGGTAGAGACGGTTGATCTCGGTGTCGCGCATGTAGCCCGAGCCGCCGAAGATCTGCACCGCCTCGGTGCAGCAGAACGTGCACGCGCGCGCCGCCGCGTAGATCGCGGCCGCCGAGAGCTTGTGGATCTCGCCGCGCCCGCCCTCGCCGCGCTCGAGCGCGTTGCAGGCGACGAGCACGCGGTAGACGAGGGTGCGCGCCTGCTCGAGCTCGATATACATCTCGGCGAGCTTGCTCTGGATCATCTGGAAGGTCGCGATCGGCTTGCCGAACTGCACGCGAGTCTTGGCATAGTCGAGCGCCAGCTCCAGCGCGCGCTCGGCGATGCCGATCGACATCGGCGCCGCCATCGCGCGCTCCAAGTCGAGGCCGCTCATCATCACGACGTTGCCGCGGTTCTCGTCGCCGACGCGGTTCTCGAGCGGCACCGCGCAGTCCTCGAACACGAGCTCGCCCAAGGGGCTGCCGCGATAGCCCATCTTGTCGAGCTTCTGCGCCACTTTGAATCCGGCAAAGCCCTTCTCGACGATGAAGGCCGAGATGCCGTGCGCGCCCTTGGCCATGTCGGTCTTGGCGTAGACGAGCAGCACGTCGGCGATCGGGCCGTTGGTGATGAAGAGCTTGGTGCCGTTGAGCACGTAGTTGTCGCCCGCGCGCCGCGCGGTCGTGCGCATCGAGCCGAGCGCATCGGACCCGGCGCCCGGCTCGGTCATGCCGAGCGCCCCCACCCACTCGCCCGCGCAGAGCTTCGGCAGATATTTCCGCCGCTGCGCGTCGGTGCCGTTCCGGTAGATGTTGTTGAGGCAGAGATTGTCGTGCGCGAGCCACGAGATGGCGACCGAGGCGTTGGCCGCGGCGAGCTCCTCGGCGATGAGGCCGGCCGAGAGATAGTCGAGGCCGGCGCCGCCGTGCTCGGGCGGCACGGTGACGC
>SBBV01000279.1 GCA_005240015.1 Candidatus Odyssella thessalonicensis
ATCGTCGAGCGGCCGCCGTTGCGGCGGGGCCGCTCCAGCGGCAAGCACGCGAGCGGGCGGCGCGTGCGCGATGCGGATCTGCCGGCGGTCGCGCCGATGCGCCTGCGCGGGAGCAAGACCAAGTGGCTGAACGAAAACCTGGCTCCGCTCGAGCGCTTCCTCGACAAGCGCGTCGGCCGCTATTGGCCCAAAGTGTTTTCGGAGTTGTGCGAGCACATCAGCGTCGACAACGCCGTGCAGAGGCACGTGCGCGACCATATCGACGACTTCGTCACGACCAAGACGATGCGGCGCGAGGACGGCATCTGGGCGACCGGGCGCGGGGCACCTTTTCCATTGCGCGAGTGCTATTGGGTGAAGTTCTACGTGCATCCGGTGAGCCAAGTGCTGATGCGCAACAAGTACTGGCATCGTTTCCGGAAGGACCAGCGCGCGCGCGAGGCGGCGAAAGCGGCCGAGGTCGCCAAGCGCTTCAGACGCGTCGGCCCCTATCGCGGGCTGCACAAGCTCGACGGCATCTGGTACGAGCTGCGCCTTTCGCCGCTGCCGCCCGGGCGCGACGACAAGCTTTGGGGCTGGTGGAGCCTCTACGACGGCAGTGCGCTGGCCACGGTGACCCGAGAGGCGCTTGCCGAACGCGCGCCCGGCTACGCGATCGCCAAGCGCCAGCTCTCGACGCGCGAGCTCGTCGAAGCCAAGCTCGCCAACGATCCGGCGGAATAGAGGGCGTGCGCGTCCTTCCCTCCTCCACCCGCGGGGAGGAGGGTCGGCCGCGGCTACTGGGCGATCTTGCCGAACTTGCCGATGACCGGCGGCTCGGGCTGCGGATTGAAGCCGACGCGATCGGCCTTGCTGACGAGGCCGCCGCGCTTGATGGCGGGATTGATCAGCCGGTCGCCGGGCTTCACCTGGATACCGCATTTGATGCAGGGGAACGGCTTCTTCGGGTAGTAGGGGTCTTCCGGATTGGGCGTGTACGCCGCTGCCGGCATCGCAGCCGCGGCGGCGACCGCCATGGCGGCAAGGGTCATGAGAGTGCGGGTCATGGGTCGTGCTCCTGTCGTGACCCCGACCCGACGACGGCGCGCACTTTAGCGCAGCGCGGCTGAACTCGGCGTGAACCCCGGCTTAATCCCGCTGTCAGGATTTGCTGCGTGTCGCGACGGCGCGCCCCTCGGCGAAAGCCCCGTCACGAGCGCGCGCTATTCCGCGGCCTTCCTCATGCCCGCGAAATGCGGCATGACCTCTTTCGCGAACAGCGTCATCGAGCGCGCTGCGTCGTCATAGGCGATGTTGTTGAAGTTCACCTGCATCGACGCGATCTCGAAATCGCCATTGAGTTCGACGAAGTCCGAGATCTGCTTCCGGATGTGATCCGGCGTGCCCACCCAGGCGGCGCCCTTGGCGGTCTGCGTCTCGAAGCTCTCGTTGGCGAGGCCGGCGATGATCTTGTCGTAGCCGGGATAGTCCTTGGAGCTCATGCCGCTGGTCCAATCCGACGCGGCCGTCACCAGCGACTTCAAGTAGCGGTTCAGCGGATCGCGCGCGATCTCGCGCGCCCGGTTCGCGTCCTCGTGGCAGAACATGTGGAAGGCGAGCATGACGCGGCCGTCGCCCTTGTGGCCCGCCTCGCGCCAGGCGTTGCGGTAGAGGCCGATGAGTTCCTTCATCTTGCCGCCGGCCATCGGAATGGCCATCACGCTGTGGCCCGCCCTGCCGGCCTTCTCGAAGCTTGCGGGCGTGCCGATCGCAGCCACCCAGAACGGCGGGCGCGGCTTCTGCGTCGGACGCGGCAGTGACGTCACGTTCTTGAACTTGTGGAATCTGCCCTCGAAGGTGACGTTCTCCTCCTCGAGCAGGCGACGCACCGCCTCCATCCCCTCATCGAAGCGCGCGACGCTCTCGTCGACCGGGACGCCGAAGCGAGCGAACTCGTGCGGCAGGAACGCGCGCGCGAAGCCGCACTCCAGGCGCCCGTTCGACATCGCGTCGACCATGCCGATCTCGCCCGCGATCTTGAGCGGATGATTGAAGACCGGTAGGACGGCGCCGGTGACGAGGCGCGCCTTCTTGGTGCGCTGCGCGGCGGCGACGAGGAAGATGTGCGGATTGGGCGTGTAGCCGCCATAGGGCTCGAAATAGTGCTCGACCGTGCGCACATGCGTGTAGCCCAGCGCATCGAAATGCTCGCAAAGGCGCAGCGCATCGTCCCAATAGGCTTGCGCCGACTTTACCTTGGGGCCGATATCGGGGAAAAACTGAACGCCGAATTCCATGGCCCGCGCTCCTTCCTCCTTCGCGCGCCCCGGCACAGCGGCCGGAGGCGCCGACACGGTCCTCGCCGGATTCTGCTGGACCGGCGCAGCGGCGCCGGCCATAATTCGTCAGTATACGGATTAATTCTTGAACGTCAAGATCGGGCGAACACAATGCCAAGCGGAACGGCACGGGCCAAAGCGGCACCTCGCAAGATCGACACGGTCGACCTCCGCCGCACGCCCGGCCATCTGTTGCGCCGCGCGCAGCAGCGCGCGGTCGACCTCTTCATCCAGGCCGTGGGCGAGAACGGCCTGCGCCCGCCGCAATTCGCGGCGCTGGTGACGGTCTACCAGAACCCCGGACTCAATCAGACGCATCTCGTCGACAAGACCGGCATCGACCGGAGCACTGTCGCCGACATGATCGACCGCATGGTGGCACGCGGCTATATCGAGCGGAGACGCGACAGCGGCGATCAGCGCGTCAACACGCTGTGGATCACCGATGCGGGGATCGCCGCGCTCGAGGCCTGCGTCGATGCCGTCTTGGCGGTGCAGGACGCGATCCTCGCGCCGGTGCCGCCCGAGAAGCGCGCCGCACTGATGGAAGCGCTTGCCCTGCTGGCCGATCTGCCGCCCGACGATGCTTGAACCGGGCCGCGCTGCCAACCGAAGTTCCGAGGAGGAAACGCCGCAATGAAGATTTGCCGCTTCGACAATGACCGCCTCGGCGTGGTCGAAGGCGACCGCGTGCTCGACGTGACGGGTGCGCTCGACGCCCTGCCCAAGGTGACCTGGCCGCTGCCGCCCGGTGATCTTCTCGTCGCCAACCTCGGGAAGGTCGTGGCCCGCATCAAAGAGATCAAGCACGCGGCCACGCCGAAGCCGCTCAACGCAGTGAAGCTCAAGAGCCCGGTCGCCAACCCTTCGAAGATCATCGGGGCGCCGGTGAACTATCAGCTCCACATCGACGAGGCGAGCAAGAACCCGAGCGCGTTCGCCAATCCCTCGTCGAACATGCTCAACATCCGCACCGCGGGGCCGTTCTTGAAGGCCAACTCCTCGCTGGTGGGCCCGAGCGAAGGCGTGGCGCTGCGATTCCCCGATCGCCGCAACGACCATGAGGTCGAGCTCGCGGTGGTCATCGGCAAAGCGGGCTCCGCCATCCCGGCCGCCAAGGCGCTCGACCATGTCGCCGGCTACGCGATCGGCCTCGACATGACCGTGCGCGGCACCGAGGACCGCTCGGTCAGGAAGAGCATCGACAGCTATTCGGTGCTCGGCCCCTGGCTCGTCACCGCTGACGAGATCGCGGATCCCAACAACCTCGATCTCTGGATCACGGTCAACAACGAGCCGCGCCAGAAGTCGAACACCAAGATGCTGATCCTGAACGTGCAGCAGTGCATCGAATTCTTCTCGAGCTACTACACGCTGCTGCCTGGCGACATCATCATGTCGGGCACGCCCGAGGGCGTCGGTCCCGTGAAGAACGGTGACCTCATGATCGCCGAGGTCGAGAAGGTCGGGCGTATGGAGGTGCGCGTGCGCAATGCGTGAGCATTGCCGCGGCGAGACTGTCATTGGAGCGCACGCGTGAACGCGCGTCGCGTAGGGGCGGGTTCCCGACCCGCCCTTACGAAGTTATGTCCGTTCTATTTTTAACGGCCGAAGTCCTGCACTAGACTTCGCCGATGACCAAGATCGCCTCGAAAATGGGCGCTGACACCGAATTCTTCACGCCCGAGCACACGCAGCCGCAGGATTGGGCGCGGCTCGCCGATTATCTCAAAGCCAAGGGCCACGACTTCGCGCCGGTGCCGCCGCCCAAGCAATTCACCGGCGGCATGGGCAATCTCAACTTCCTCATCAAGCTCGACGGCAAAGAGGCGGTCTTGCGCCGCCCGCCGGTGGGCCCGCTGCCGCCCGGCGGCAACGACATGGCCCGCGAATACCGCGTGCTCTCGCGCCTCTGGAAGAAGTTCCCGCTGGCGCCGCGCGCTTTCGTCTTCTGCGAGGACGCAGCGGTGCTCGGCGCGCCGTTCTTCATCATGGAATATCGCTCGGGCGTAGTGATCCATAGGGACTTGCCGCCCGCCATGGTTCCACGTACCGGCGAGCTTTCGGAGAAGCTCATCGGCATCCTCGCCGACGTGCATGCGGTCGATCCCAAGGCCGTCGACCTCGACACGCTCGGCAATCCCGACGGCTTCCTGAAGCGCGCCGTCGAGGGCTGGATCAAGCGCTGCGCCGTCGCCAGCGCCGATGTCTATCCGGGGAAGGGCCCGCATCCGGCCGCGCGCGAGATCGGCGAATGGCTGCAGCGGAATCTCGTGCCCGAAAGCGGCGCCGCGCTGATCCACAACGATTTCAAGCTCAACAACATCATCTGGCGCGCCGATGCGGCCGAGGGCGGCCCGCTCGATCCGGTGGCCCTCCTCGACTGGGACATGTGCACGCGCGGCGACCCGCTGTTCGACTTCGCGACCCTGGTGAGCTACTGGATCGAGCCATCCGACCCCAAGTCGATGCACGAGATGGGGCAGATGCCGACCGCGCGCTCGCCGGGCTGGCTCACGCGCCGCCAGGCGGTCGAGCTCTACGCCAAGAAGACCGGGCGCGACGTCT
Organism: Candidatus Odyssella thessalonicensis; assembly: GCA_005240015.1. Lineage (GTDB taxonomy): Bacteria > Pseudomonadota > Alphaproteobacteria > Bin65 > Bin65 > SBBV01. The sequence continues at coordinate 4,887 of SBBV01000279.1, forward strand.
CCAACTTCCACTTCTACCGCGTGCTCACGGCGTTCAAGCTCTACGTGATCTTCCTCCAGATCTATGCGCGCTACTGCCGGGGTACCACGACCGACCCGCGCATCAAGGCGCTCGGTCCCACCGCTGACGGCCTCATCGCGTTCGCGCACGACATCATGAAAGGGCGTGTCTTCTAGGCCAAACGCACGCCCCGAAACCGTCGTCCTGAGCGAAGCGAAGGATCTTGCCTCCACCGCCAACCGCGTTCGCGCGGAGGCCAGGTCCTTCGCTTCGTTCAGGATGACGAAGAGGAAGAAGGCGCGTCACAGTTGCCCGCATCGCGCCCCGTCAGCGGCGCTTCGACCGCAAATTCCACAGCTCGTCGAGCGGGGCGCCGCTGTCGCGCTCGGCGACCGCGCGCTTGAAGCCGACGGCTTCCGCGCGGCGCTTGAAGGCCATGCCCTCGGGCGAGTGGCGCGTGATCCCGTCGAAGATCGTGGCCAGGATCTGCGTGCCTTCGAGCCCCATGTTGTAGAGCGCCTGGTTGATCATGAGCTTCTGCATCATGAGCTGGTTCTGCGGCACGCCCGCCATGCGCCGGGCGAAGGTCTCGACGCGGGCATCGAGCGCGCTGGCCGGCACCGCGTCGGCGACGAGGCCCATCGCCCTGGCCTCGCGCCCATCGACGAGGTCGCCGGTCAACAGCATGCGCTTCGCGCGCTCGGCGCCCAGCCGATAGACCCACATCGCGGTGGTGGGACAGCCCCAGACGCGCGCGGGCGGATAACCGATGCGCGCGTCCTCGGCCATCACCACGAGATCGCAGCAGAGCGCGATGTCGCTGCCGCCCGCCACCGCATAGCCGTGCACCTTGCAGATCGTGGGCTTCAGGCTGCGGAACAGCGCCATGAACTGTTCGGTGAAGCGCTTCATGATCGCGTAGTCCTTCATCGGGTCCCACGGCATCTCGGTCTGGATGAGCGGCGTCTTCCGCTCGGCGTATTCCTTGAGATCGTAGCCGGCGCAGAAGGCGCGGCCGGCGCCGGCCAGCACGATGACGTGCACCTTCGGATCGTCATTGGCCTCGGCCACTGCGCGCGCGATCTCGCCCGGCATGGCGCCGGTGATCGCATTGAGGCGCTTCGGGCGGTTCAGCATGATGCGCGCGATGCGGCCGTCGCGCCGATAGAGCAGTGTCTTGTAGGTCATGCGCCCCTCACGCGGTTCTCGCTGCCATGATGCCGGTCAGGAAGCACGAGGGCTTGCGTCTCGCCAAGCTTTTCCGCGCATGATAGGGTCGCAATCTCGCCCGAATTCCGTACGTTCCCACCCCCACAATCGTCCAACCGGATCATTAAGGACGCCGCGAGGAGACGCCCTTGGAGGAGATTGCCAGCCTTATCCAGAAGTATGGATACCTCTTCTACGGCATCACCTTCATCTGGACGTTTCTCGAGGGCGAGACCTTCGTCATCTTCGCGGGCGCGCTGGCCGTGCCGGGCTTGGGCGGCTCGACGGCGCCGCCGCCGATCAACATCTACTGGCTGATCCTCGCCGCCTGGATCGGCAGCTTCTGCGGCGACCAGCTCTACTTCTTCTTGGGACGCCGGTTCGGGAAGCGCATCCTGCACCGTTTTCCGCGCATCCAGGGCGGCGTGCAGCTCGCGATCGATCTGCTGCACAAGTACCACACGTTTTTCATCCTCACCTACCGCTACATGTACGGCGTGCGCAACTTCGCCAGTCTCGGCATGGGTATGAGCGAGCTCGCCTGGCCGCGGTTCGCCGTGCTCAATTTCATCGCCGCGTTCATCTGGGCCAACAGCTTCGCCTGGGGCGGCTACGCGCTCGGCTATTTCGCGGCGAGCGCGCTCGGCAAGATCAACTTCGTCTACATCATGCTGGGCGTGCTGATCTTCGTGTTCGGCCTGTTCGCGATCATGCACTGGCGCGGCAAAAAGCGGTACAAGCAGGCGGTTGCGCGCACCGTGGCGGCGCACAGCCACGACCCCGCCAGCGTCATCGAGCACCGGAAGTCGTGAACGCTCCGGCATGACGATGGTGCATGGAGGCGCCGTGCGCGCGTTCCACGGCTGGCGGGTGGTGGGGGCGAGCTTCGCCGTGCTCACGCTCGCGTTCGGCGCGGCTTACGCGTTCCCCGCCTTCTTCGATCCGCTCGCGCGCGAGTTCCCGGGCTCGCGCGGCAACGTGGCGCTCGTCTTCGCGGTCTGCGGCTTCCTCTTCTTCATCGTCGGGGCCGCGGCCGGCCCGCTCGCCGACCGCATCGGCTCGCGCCCGGTCGTGAGCGTCGGCATCGTGCTCGTCGGCGCCGGCTTGGTGCTGGCGAGCTTCGGTACGACGCTCTGGCAGGTGCTGCTCGCCTTCGGCCTCGGCGTCGGTTTCGGCGTCGGCCTCGTCTATGTGCCGGCGGTGAGCCCGGTGCAGCGCTGGTTCGTGCGCCAGCGCGGGCGCGCCTCGGGATTCGCGGTGGCCGGCATCGGTGTCGGCACCTTCGCGGGGCCGCTGCTGGCGAGCGGCATCATGAGCGTTTCCGATTGGCGCACGGCCTGGCTCGCGATCGGCATCGGCATGGTGGTGCTCGGCCTGCTCGCCGCGCAATTTCTGATCGATGCGCCCGAGCGCGTCGGCCAGCGCCCCGATGGCGACCCGGCACCGCCGAGCACGGCACCGCCGGCCGGCGGCGCCGCGCCCCACCCAGCGGTCCTGGGACTTCTGCGGCTCGTCGAGCCCGAGGAGACGAAGGCATGAAGGACGAGACGAAGGAAGCGCCGAGCCCCGTCCCCAGC
>SBBV01000168.1 GCA_005240015.1 Candidatus Odyssella thessalonicensis
GCGAAACGACGGTGCCGAACAAGCCGTAGCCGCCGACCGCAAGGCGGAAAAGCTCCGCATTCTCGCTGCGCGAGCAGTTGCGCAACTCGCCCGCCGCATCGACAAGGCGGAACGACTCGAGGTCGGCGATCAGCGGCTTCAGCGTGAGACCACGGCCGTGGATGTTGGCGGCGAGGGCGCCGCCGAGGCTCAGATCGTCGGCGCCGGTCTGCTTCTGGATGATGCTCCAGGGCCGGTGCTCGGGCTGCAGCGCGGCGAGCGCCGCGATCAGCTCTGGCCAAGTGGCGCCAGCCTCGACTTCGACCAGGCCGCGCGCGATATCCAGCGCCAACACGCGCTTAAGGCCGCTCATATCGAGCACCGTGCCGCCCGCCGCGAATTGCTGGCCGCCCATGGCATGGCGCCGGCCGCAAATCGCAACCCGGTCGCCGCGCCGCGCGGCGTCCCGGATCGCCTGCTGCACATCGGCCGTTGAATTCGGCTTCAGCAAAGCGCGCACCTCGGTCGGATTGAGACGGGAATGGACGTCGTTGAGCAGCATGGCGGTGACCGGCGCGTCCTGCGCCGCGCCGTGAATAGCCACGGGCACCGGAAGATCGAAGCGCTGCGCGGTACCGGGAACGAATTGGATCGAACGACGGAGCGCTGGGTAGATTTCTCTCTCTGCCGATACCGCGTCGCGGGCAGCGCTGAACGAAGCTACGTGGGCTTGCGCCGGACACCGGATCGCGCCCAGTCATGGAGCAGGATCCGCATGCATTCTCCGCTCCGCGGCCTCAGCATCCGAGCCGGTCCGCGAGATCGTTCATGTCCGCGCAGTCGAGATCGATGCCGGCATCGGCGGCGAGGTCGTATTTCTTGGGTTTGCCGTACTCATTGGGCCGGCGGATGAAGGCGGTGCGGAAGCCGCACTTCGCGGCGGCGTGAAGGTCGGAATTGTGCGCGGCGACCATCAGGCATTGCGCCGGTTCGAGGCTCAGCATCTCGGCGGCGCGCAGATAGGCCTCGGGCTGCGGCTTGAACGCGCGCGCGGTCTCGGAGCCCAAGATCGCGTCCCACGGGATGCCGGCGCGCTTCGCCATGTCGACCATCAGCGAGACGTTGCCGTTCGAGAGCGAGGCGAGGATGTAGCGGCGCCTCAAGCGCGTCATGCCCGGCACCGCATCGGGCCAGGGATCGAGCCGGTGCCAGACGCGGTTCACGTGATCGATCTCGGCCTCGCTCAGATCCGGGATCGCGAACTCGGCGAGGTTCTCGCGCAGGTTCTCCATGTGCAGCACGTCGAGCTTGACGAAGCCGCGATTGCCGCTGCGCACGCGCTCCATCGCCGGCTGGTACTTCTTGCGCCAGGCATCGGCGAACTTCCCCCAATCGCGTTCGATCGGCGGCTTGCGCTTGGCGAAGAATTCGCCGAGATCGCGCAAGATCGAGCTGCGCCAGTCGACGACGGTGCCGAACACGTCGAAGGTGAGGGCTTTGATCGAAGCGGGGTCGAGCATGGCCTTGCCAGCGGCGGGCGATCCGTATAGTCCGCGGCGCAAGGGAGGAGAAGACCATGCACGGCATCGCCGCCAAGCTTGAGACCGCCGAGCGCATGGCGCGGCTCGGCACCGAGTCGGCCTTCGAGGTGCTGGCGCGGGCCGAGGCGCTGCGCCGGAAGGGCAAGGACATCATCAACCTCGGCATCGGCCAGCCCGATTTCAAAACGCCGCCGCACGTGGTCGAGGCCGCGGCCAAGGCGCTGCGCGACGGCCATCACGGCTACACGCCGGCCGCCGGCATCCCGCAGGTGCGCGAGGCGGTGGCCGCCTACATCCAGCGCCAGCACGGCGTCGAGGTGAGCCCGGAGCGCGTGCTGATCATGCCCGGCGGCAAGGTGACGATGTTCTTCGCGATCCTGATGTTCGGCGAGCCGGGCGCCGAGATCATGTATCCCAATCCGGGTTTCCCGATCTACGAATCGGTGATCAAGTTCAGCGGCGCCACGCCGGTGCCGATCGCACTGCTGGAGAAGACCGGCTTCGCGTTCGACGCCGACCAGGTGCTGGCGCAGATCACGCCCAAGACGCGGCTCATCATCGTCAACAGCCCGGCCAACCCCACCGGCGGCGTCGTGCCCAAGAGCGAGATGGACAAGCTCGCCCAGGGCCTCGAGCGCCACCCGCACGTGGCGGTGATGTCGGACGAGATCTATCACCGCCTGCTGTTCGACGGCCGCGAGCACGCGACGATGTTCCGCTATCCCGAGCTCGCCGACCGGCTCATCGTGCTCGACGGCTGGTCCAAGACCTACGCGATGACCGGCTGGCGCCTCGGCTGGAGCGTGTGGCCGAAATCGCTCGTCGACCTCGCCGAGCGGCTCGCGATCAACTGCCACTCCTGCGTCAACGCCGCCGCGCAATGGGCCGGCATCGCCGCGCTCGAAGGGCCGCAGGACTCGGTCGAGGTGATGCGGAAGGCCTTCGCCGAGCGCCGGCGCATCATCGTCGAGGGGTTGAACGCGATCCCGGGCGTGAGCTGCGTCGAGCCGGGCGGTGCCTTCTACGCGTTCCCCAACATCGTGCGCACGAACAAGGACGCGCGCACGCTGCAGGACCTCTTCCTCAACGAGGCCGGCGTCGCCACCATCGCCGGCACCGCCTTCGGCGCGCATGGCGAAGGCTATCTGCGCTTTTCCTATGCAAACAGCGCCGAGAATATCCGCGCGGCGCTCACGCGGATCGGGCGCGTGCTTGGCTGAACGAGGATTGCGGGGTAAATGGGGACATATTGATCGATTCGTCTATGAAATAGGCAAATTTCTGCCTATTCTCTCGCCACTTCGAACCAGGTCCCGTCGCCCAATCAGCGGGAATCCCTGCCCGTTAACCCGTGGCATGGTCCATGCATCGAGAGGGGCGCCGCGGCCGGGCTCCCGTCTGGCCGCGCTCACAGCATCAAGGCGCTCAATGAAAAAGATCGAAGCGATCATAAAGCCGTTCAAGCTCGACGAGGTGAAGGAGGCGCTCAACGATCTCGGCATCAAGGGCCTGACCGTGACCGAGGCCAAGGGTTTCGGCCGGCAGAAGGGGCACACCGAGCTCTACCGCGGCGCCGAGTACGTCGTCGACTTCCTGCCCAAGGTGAAGATCGAGGTGGTGCTCGAGGACGCGATGGCGGACCGCGCCGTCGAGGCGATCATGACGGCGGCCAAGACCGGCCGCATCGGCGACGGCAAGATCTTCATCACCACCGTCGAAGACGTGATCCGCATCCGCACCGGCGAGCGCGGCAACGAAGCAGTCTAGGCGCGCGGCGGGCGGCTCGCTGCGCCGTTTCGCCCCGTTTCGACCGCACGTCATTTCCGGCAACAAGCAACACGGCAGTCCAGCAAGGGAAGCAAGAGTCATGACTACGGCCAAAGACGTCATCCAGACGATCAAGGACAAGGACGTCCAGTACGTCGACCTCCGGTTCACCGATCCCCGGGGCAAGTGGCAGCACCTCACCCAGCATCCGCGCACGATGGACGAGGCGGCGTTCACCGACGGGATCATGTTCGACGGCTCCTCGATCGCCGGCTGGAAGGCGATCAACGAATCCGACATGACCCTGATGCCCGATCCCGAGCGCGTGACGATGGACCCGTTCACGGCGCAGCCGACCATGGTCATCTATTGCGACGTGATCGAGCCCTCGACCGGCCAGGGCTACACGCGCGACCCGCGCTCGATCGCCAAGCGCGCCGAGGCCCACGCCAAGGCCACCGGCATCGCCGACACCGCGTTCTTCGGCCCCGAGGCCGAGTTCTTCGTGTTCGACGACGTGCGCTTCGACGTGACGATGAACCACGTCTACTACAAGGTCGATTCGGAGGAGGGCCCCTACAACACCGGGTCCGAATACGAGGCCGGCAACATGGGCCATCGGCCGCCGATCAAGGGCGGCTACTTCCCGGTGCCGCCGGTCGACGGCGCCCAGGACATGCGCTCCGAGATGCTGGCGATGATCGAGCAGATGGGCTTCGAGACCGAGAAGCACCATCACGAGGTGGCGCCCTCGCAGCACGAGCTGGGCCTCAAATTCGGCACGCTCGTCAAATGCGCCGACGCGATGCAGGTCTACAAGTACTGCGTCAGCATGGTCGCCCACAAATGGGGCAAGACCGCCACCTTCATGGCGAAGCCGATCTACGGCGACAACGGCTCGGGCATGCACACGCACCAGTCCCTCTGGAAGGACGGCAAGCCCCTGTTCGCCGGCAGCGGCTACGCCGATCTCTCGGAGCTGGCACTCTATTACATCGGCGGCATCATCCGCCACGCGCGCGCGCTCAACGCGTTCACCAACCCGGGCACCAACAGCTACAAGCGCGTGATCCCGGGCTTCGAGGCGCCGGTGCTGCTCGCCTACTCGGCGCGGAACCGCTCGGCCAGCTGCCGCATCCCGGTGGTCTCGAGCCCCAAGGGGAAGCGCGTCGAGGTGCGCTTCCCGGATCCCACCGCCAACCCCTATCTCGCGTTCTCGGCGATGCTGATGGCGGGCCTCGACGGGATCCAGAACAAGATCCACCCCGGCGACCCGATCGACAAGAACCTCTACGACCTGCCGCCCGAGGAGCTCCGGAAGGTTCCGACCGTCTGCGGCAGCCTGCGCGAGGCGCTGGGCGAGCTCGACAAGGACCGCGCGTTCTTGAAGAAGGGCGACGTGTTCACCGACGACATGATCGACAGCTACATGGACCTCAAGTGGGAAGAGGTCTACGCGTTCGAGCACCAGCCGCACCCGGTCGAGTACAGGATGTACTACAGCGCGTGACGCGCGACACCTCGCC
>SBBV01000271.1 GCA_005240015.1 Candidatus Odyssella thessalonicensis
GCTGCCGCCGGTGCGCTCGCGCGCGTCTACTTCCGCGCCATGCTCGCGCTCGCGCGCTGGGCGCGCCGGCGGCTCGGCGTGAAGCTCGGCAGGGTGCTGTTCCGGCCGCTCCATGCGCGGCTCGGCCAGACGCTGCGCTCGCTCGTTTCGGGCGGCGCGCATCTCGAGCCCGGGCCGCTCGCCGAGCTCGAGGCGCTGGGCTGGGACGTCTATTCCGGCTACGGGCTCGCGGAAACTGCGTCGGTGTTCACCGGCAACCGCCCGGGACACAAGCGCTTCGGCAGCGAGGGCCGTGTCCTCTCGGGCCAGGCGCGCATCGCCGAGCCCGACGGCGAAGGCGTCGGCGAGATTCAGCTGAAGGGGCCGAGCGTGTTCGAGGGCTACCGCAACAACCCCGAAGCCACCGCCGAGGCCTTCACCGCCGATGGCTGGTTCCGCACCGGCGACCGCGGCCGCGTCGACGCGCACGGTTTTGTCTACGTCACCGGCCGCGAAAAGGAGATGATCGTCCTCGGCGGCGGGAAGAACATCTATCCCGAGGAGCTCGAGCGCGTCTACGGCGACAGCCCCTATGTGAGCGAGGTCGCCGTGCTCGAGCGCGAGGGATCGCTGGTGGCGCTGGTTGTGCCCAATCTCGAAGCGATCAGGAACGCCGGCATCGGCAGCGTCGAAGATGCGATCCGCGTCGAGCTCGCCGAGCGAGCGCGCCGGCTGCCGTCCTTCCAGCGCCTGGCCGGCTTCGCCATCGCGCGCGAGCCGCTGCCGCGCACGCGGCTCGGCAAGTACCGCCGCTTCCTCCTACCCGAGCTCTACGAGCGCGGCAGCCGCGCCGCCCAGCCGGTTCGCGCCGAGCCGAGCGCCGAGGACAGGGCGCTGCTCGCAAGCTCGCCCGCGCGCGAGATCTGGGCGGTGCTCGCCGAGCGCTATCGCGACAAGCCGCTCCACCTCGATGCGCATCCGCAGCTCGATCTCGGCATCGACTCGCTGGAGGCGATGGCGCTGTCGCTCGCGGTGGAGGCGCGCACCGGCCGCCGCATCGCCGACGAGGAGATCGGCGCCGCCGCGACAATCCGCGAGCTGCTCCGCCGCGCGGGCGCGGCCGCGGCCGAGCCGGCGCGCGAGCCGACGCTTACGGCCGAAGACCTGCGCTGGCTCGACCCGCCCCAGGGCGGCCTGCGCCTGCTCGGCGCCGTCATTCACGCGATCAACCGCATCGCGGTCCGGCTCGTGTTCCGGCTGAGCGTGCGCGGCCGGGACCGGCTGCTGGCGACGGGTGGCTTCGCCGTGACGCCCAATCACAGCAGCGATGCCGATTTCGCCGTGGTCGCGGCGGCGCTGCCGTGGCGGCTGCTCCGGCGCGCGCATTGGGCCGGCGACATCCACCGCCTGTTCCGCACGCGCTTCCGGCGCAGCCTCTGCCGCGCGATGCGCGTCTTCCCCGTCGACGACCGCAAGCCTGCGGCCACCTTGGCGCTCGCCGCCGAGGTGCTGAAGCGCGGCGACATCCTGATCTGGTTCCCCGAAGAGTGGCGTTCGCCCGATGGCACGCTGCAGCCGTTCCGGCCCGGCATCGGCTGGCTGCTCGATACCGCGAAGGCGCGCGTGGTGCCGACCGCGATTCACGGCACCTTCGCCGCGATGCCGCGCGGGCGGAGCTTGCCGCGCCCGGTCAAGGTCGAGCTCGCATTCGGCGCCGCCATCGGTGCCGCGGCCCTGGCCGAGCAGGGCGAGGGGGCGAGCGCCGCCGAGCGCATCACCGCGGCACTGCGCAATGCGATCGCTGAGCAGCTCGGCGAGGCCGGCGACGGCGCGCCGCCGATCACGCGCGCGGCCGGTATCGCGTCCCATTGAATTTTAGCGACTTGCGGCGTATGTGAGGGCGCTTTTGTGCGGGTGCTAACGGCCTCAACGGGGCCGGACACCCGCGCAAGTATTTGGAAAGGATCGGACCATGGGTTATCGGGTTGCGGTGGCGGGCGCCACCGGCGCCGTCGGGCGGGAGATGCTGAGCATCCTCGCCGAGCGCAGCTTCCCGGCCGACGAGGTCATACCGCTCGCCTCCGAACGTTCGGCCGGCTCGACGGTGGACTTCGCCGGCAAGAAACTCACGGTCAAGGATCTCGCCAAGTTCGATTTCACGGGCGTCGACATCGGCCTGTTCTCGCCCGGCGCCAAGGTGTCGGCCGTGCACGCGCCGCGCGCCGCGGCCGCGGGCGCCGTCGTCGTCGATAACACCTCGCAGTTCCGCTACGACCTCGAGATCCCGCTCGTCGTACCCGAGGTGAACGCGCACGCGATCGCCGGCTACACGAAGCGCAACATCATCGCCAATCCCAACTGCTCCACGATGCAGATGGTGGTGGCGCTGAAGCCCTTGCACGATCTGGCGCGCATCAAGCGCATCGTCGTCGCCACCTACCAGTCGACCGGCGGCGCCGGCCAGGCCGGCATGGCCGAGTTGGAGCAGCAGACGCACATGCTGTTCCACGGCCAGAAGATGCCGCCCAGGAAGTTCCAGAAGCAGATCGCGTTCAACGTCATTCCCCACATCGACATCTTCATGGAAGACGGGTCGACCAAGGAGGAATGGAAGATGGTCCAGGAGACCAAGAAGATCCTGGATCCGGCCATCGACGTGATCGCCACCTGCGTGCGCGTGCCGGTCTTCATCGGCCACTCCGAAGCGGTCGTGATCGAGTGCGAGAAGCCGATCAGCGTCGAGGCGGCGCGCGCGGCGCTCGAGAAGGCGCCGGGCGTCAAGGTCGTCGACGAGAGGAAGGACGGCGGCTACATCACGCCGCTCGAATGCTCCGGCACCGACCCGGTCTATGTGAGCCGCATCCGCAAGGACGCGACCGTCAAGCACGGCCTCGCCTTCTGGTGCGTGTCCGACAATCTGAGGAAGGGCGCCGCGCTCAACGCCGTGCAGATCGCCGAAGAGCTCGCGCGCCGCTATCTCCGTAAAGCGAAAGCGGCGTAGGGGCGCGCTGCGCGCGCCCTCCCTAAACATGGGCCTCGGCGCAGAACCCGTAGGGGCGCACGACTGCGCGCCCTTGGCGCCGCGTGTACCGCCATCGAGCGCGGGCGCACAGCCGTGCGCCCCTACGACGTTCAGATGCACGTGGCGGTGTTCGAGCAGGGCGCACGCAGCGCGCCCCTACGTGTTTGGCGCCTGCGCTAAAACCCCAGCGGCTTCGCCGCGTCGATGATGCGCTGGCCGAGCGCGGTCGTGCTCAAGAGCACGACGATGCCGAAGAACAGGATGAATCCCGCCGAGATGCGGTGAATGATCGCGATGCGCGCCGAGTTGATGCGGCGGCGGAACACTTCGGCCAGCGCGCAGAGGATCAGCCACCAGAGGCAGGAGCCGGCGAAGACGCCGAGGATCAAGGTCCACGCGGCCGGCCGGTCGTTCTGCGCCACCACCGCGCCCACCGCCAGGAAGATCGGGCTGAAGGTCAGGATCGTCATCGGGTTGGTGATGGTGAGGATGAAGGCCGAGACCGTGTCGCCGGCCGCCCCGCGGACCGAAGGCGGCGCGGCTGCCACCTCGACCTGCTTCAGGCAGCCATGCACGCCGAGCACGAGCAGGAGCACGCCGCCGCCCAGGCGCATCCAGGTCTCGTGCCGCACCAGGAAGTCCGCGATGAACGTGAGGCCGAACGCCGCGACCGCGCCGAAGATCGTGTCCGCGACGGCGCCGCCGAAGCCGGCGGCGAGGCCGATCATGAGCCCCTTCGATAGCGTGCGCTGGATGCAGAGGATGCCCACCGGCCCCACCGGCGCGGCGATGATGAACCCGGCGACGATGCCCTTGATGAAGAGGATCAGATCCATTCGAGCGCGGCGGCCGCAGATGTCGGGGATCAGGGATCAGGTATCAGGGATCAGAGCGCCCGATCCAGTGATTCCCATCACTGTCTGGCATCTGATCCCCGACTCCTGTCATCTGGACCTACGCCGCCCACAGCGGCAGCGCCACGACCGGCACCGAGCTCGCCACCAGCTCGTCCTGCGCGTCGACCAGCGCCAGCGCGTCGAGCTTCAACGCCTTCGTCTTCTCGAGCACCGCATGCACGCCGTGCACGGCGCGCGCGAGCGCCGTGCGCGCATCGCCGCGCATCAGGAAATGGCCCAGGAACAGCGCGCAGAAGAGATCGCCCGCGCCATGCGCCGGCACGTCCACGTAGGGGCTCGTCGCCTGCCAGGCCTGCGTGCCCGAGACGAGCAGCGCGCTGATCGAATTGCCGTGGCGCAGGCCCTTCACCACCACCATCTCCGGTCCGCGCTTCAAGAGATCGGCGGCAGCCGTGGCGGCCTGATCCACGGTCTTGATCGTCTGTCCCGAGAGCAGTGCCAGCTCGTAGGGGTTGGGCAGCACGATATCGGCCTCGGGCACGGCCTCGTCGCGGAAGAACTCCGGCACGCCGGCGGCGACGTAGGTGCCCTGCGGCGCGTCGCCGATCACCGGGTCGAGCGCATAGAACATGCGCGGGTTCACCTTGCGCACGCGCCTCACCGCGTCGAGCACCGCGCGGCCGATCGCGACGTCGCCGAGATAGCCCGAGATGATCGCGGCGCAGTGCGGGAAGGCCTTGCGCTTCTCGATCTCGTCGATGATCTCGGCGATGTCGGAGGCATGGTGGATGCCGCCCTTCCAGCTCTCCATCGCCGGGTGGTTGCTGAAATTCACGGTGTTGACCGGCCACACCTCGTGGCCGAGCCGCTCCAGCGCGAACACGGCCGCGCGGTTGCCGACGCGGCCATAGGCGACGTGCGACTGGATCGACAGTATCGGCATCGCTTGCCCATCCGGCCGGATATTCCCGCTCCGGCCGGCCCTAAGCTCATAGCCCAATCGGGCGAAAAAGGGCTAAATCTTTTGCCCGCCCGCTCCAACTAATACGAAAGAGAGTACTTCCGGCATGCCGCTCGTCAACGAGGCGCTCGAGGCCGCGATCGCCCGGCCGCGCCGCTCCATGCTCTACATGCCCGGCGCCAACGCCCGCGCGCTCGAGAAGGCCAAGACGCTCCCGGCCGATTCGCTGATCCTCGACCTCGAAGACGCGGTGGCGCCCGACGCCAAGGAGGCGGCGAGGAAGCAGGTCGTGGCCGCGGTCAAGGCCGGCGGCTACGGCAAGCGCGAGCTCGTGATCCGCATCAACAGCCTCGACACCGGCTGGGGCCACGAGGACGTGCCCGCCGTCGCCAAGTCCGGCGCTGATGCCATCCTCATCGCCAAGGTCGAGAGCGCCGCGCAGGTCCAGCACGTCGAGCACCTGCTCGGCGTCTGGGGCGGCCCGGACGACTTGGCGCTGATGGCCATGATCGAGACTCCGATGGGTGTCTTGAACGCCGCCGAGATCGCACGCGCCTCCGCGCGCATGATCTGCCTCGTGATGGGCACGTCCGATCTCGCCAAGGACCTGCATGCCGCGCACACGCGGGAGCGCCTGCCGATGTTGACCAGCCTCGGCCTGTGCCTGCTCGCCGCGCGCGCCAACCGCATCGCGATCGTCGACGGCGTGCATCTCGATCTCGCCGACGACGCCGGCTTCGACCATGCGTGCCGGCAGGGGCGCGAGCTCGGCTTCGACGGCAAAACGCTGATCCACCCGAAGCAGATCGAGGGCGCCAACACGGCCTTCGCACCCTCGGCCGACGACGTCGCCTGGTCCAAGAAGATCATCGCCGCCCACGCCGAAGCCGAAGCGAAAGGCGAGGGCGTGGTCTTGGTTGACGGCAAGCTGATCGAGAACCTCCACGTCGAGGCCGCCGAGCGCCTCGTCGCCCTCGCCGAGCGCGTGGCGGAGCTGGAGAAGGCGGGATAGGCGAGGGCGGACGCAAGTTCCGCGACGCCGATCGTGAACCCCGAAGGGGTTGTGCCCCAAAGCCCAGGGTTGCCGCGAAGCGGCTACCCTGGGATTCCGCGGTAGATGTCGAGTCAACCCCAAAGGGGTTGTGTCGGTGGCACGCGGAGTGGGCACAACCCCTTCGGGGTTGGATCATTCAAATCGCGATTGACCCAGGGTAGCGGCTTCGCCGCAACCCTGGGCTTTGGGCCAGAACCGCTTCGCGGTTCTTCGAGCCCAGATTTTCGGTCGAATTGCGCCGCCTGCTTCATCCGCTGGCGCTTCACCGCCTTCATGTCGGCGACGAAGCGGGGGTATTCGGCGCGCCGCCTTACGTCGCGCGGGCCTACGCGCGCGGCGTCGCGCTGCGGCGCGGCCTGACCGATCGTCTTTCGTGTGACAGCCGTCACGTCTTTGTCGTGACAGGCGTCATATCGGCCAAGGCGGATCGCTGGCAGGCTTCCGCCATCATTCGCACCGGACTTTGCCGGAAAACCCGAGGAGACAGCCCATGACGACCGCTTCGACGAAGACCATCGCCCGCATCGCCGCGCGGCTCGCCGCCGGCGCGATCCTTTTGTTTGCAGCCGTCAACACCGCCAATGCCGCCGGGTGCCCCGAATGGATGTGCGGGGCCAACGGCACGCAGCTCGACGGCATCCACCCGGAAACGCTGCAGCCACCAACCATTGACGCATCGCAGCCGGTCTCCGGTAAGGTCAGGAGTCAGGCGGAAAAAAGGTTGGAGCAGCAGCGTAAGGACCTGATCCGGAATTGGGGCGGGTGACCGAGACGCGTCGGCTCTTTCCACAAACCCGTCACGCTGAGCGCCCCGCTGGGGGCGCGAAGCATCTTTAGGGCGGCAGCCTCGGTTTCGCCGCCGCGCGCCGTTGCCCAGAGATTCTTCGGCCGCCAAGAGGCAGCCTCAGAATGACGACGCTATAATGTCTTTTCCCTAATCGGCACCTTATGCCTCGGCGGGTTCATCGATTATTTTTTGGCCGCGGACGAAGCCGGAGCGCGGTCATGATCTCGACGGCCTCCAAGCTCGGACTGGCCGCGATGCTGGCGGCAGCCGCGCCGGCCGCGAGCGTCGCGCAGCAGCGATTGACCGCCGAGGGCACGGAGCTCGTGCTGATCACCGCGGATGGCCGCGCCTTGCGCAGCGCGGAGCTGGTCGGTGCCACATTGCGGATCGGCATCAAGGGCCGCGATTTCGACGTCACCATCAAGAGCGTCGAGGACGACCCGCACGCGGTCGGCGGGCGCGTCGTGCTCCATCATTTCGTGGTGAGGGACCGGAGCGGCAAGCCGGTCGACCTCTGCGCGCCCGATGCCGCGGGCCGGAGCCGCGGCTTCCCAGTGCCCGATGGGCGGGGCGGGTTCGAGCTCACCTGCACCAGCGGCGCCATCGGCAAGTGCATCCGCTGGGGCTACCGGCCCTGGGAAGAGCAAACGGGCGGGCCGCCGTTGCGCGCGCTGCACCAGGCCTGCGTCCACATGGCGCGCGCGGACTATGGCGGCGACGGCAGCACGGCCACGCGCGACGGCACGACCATTTTCGTCTGCGACCGCTTCGGCGTGCGCCGCTGCGACGTCGCGGTGCCGCTCGCATTCGAGGCGGCGTGGGGCGTGGCGGGCGCGATCTGCGTGGCACGCCCGCGCATCCGCGAGCTCGTTTCGCTGGAGCAGCTGGCCGCGCGCTACCCCCGGCTCAAGGACCGCCTCGGCCCGGCCTGCAGCGAAGATGCCGCCCGGCGCAATCCCGCGGCGCTGCTGTTCAACCGTTCTGCGAACTGACCGAGATCCTCCGCTGCGCTCAGGATGACGGTTGAGCCGGCCGCTACGCCGCCGTCTTCATCCGCCAGCGCCTGACCGCCTTCATGTCGGCGACGAAGCGGCGGTATTCGGCGTGGCGCTGCGCATCGTCCTCGATGCGCACCAGCGCCGAAGGATGGATCGTGATGAAGACAGGAAGGCCGTCCGCGCCGGTCTCGACGCGGCCGCGCTCCTTCTGCACGCGCGCCTCGCGGCCGAGGAGCGTGCGCGCCGCGGTCGAGCCGAGCGCCACGAGCAGGGTCGGCTTCACGATCCTGATCTCGTGCTCGAGCCACCAGCGGCATTGCTCGATCTCGGCCATGTTCGGCTTCTTGTGGATGCGGCGCTTGCCGCGCGGCTCATTCTTGAAGTGCTTGACCGCGTTGGTGACGTAGGTGTCCTCGCGCGCGATGCCGGCATCGACGAGCGCGCGGTCGAGCAGCTTGCCGGCGGGCCCGACGAACGGGCGGCCGGCGATATCCTCCTTGTCGCCCGGTTGCTCGCCCACGAGCATGATGTGGGCGCCGGGCATCCCCTCGCCGAACACGGTCTGTGTCGCATTCGCATAAAGCGGGCAGCGCGTGCACTTCGCGGCGTCAGCGATCACGCGCTTCAATTGAGCGCGTGCGGTTCCGGGCAGTGCGTTGCGAGCCGTCGTCATGTGCGTTTGCGAGATAACGCGTGCCGCTTCGACGCGTTCCTGCCGCTTGGGCCTGCGACATCGCTGCTGCGCGGCGCGACATGATTCCACGCGGCAGGTGCCGAAACAGGGATTAGGCTTCGGTGATTGGTTCAGCGCTATCGGGGTAAGGGCAATGAAGACCAACTCCGGCAATTTCTTCGAGGACTTCCGGCTCGGCCAGGAGATCACGCACGCGACGCCGCGGACGCTCACCGACGGCGACACGGCCCTCTACACCGCGCTCTATGGCGGGCGCTTCGCGCTCAACGCCTCCGACGCCTTCGCCGAGAAGCTCGGCTTGCCGCAGGCGCCGGTCGACGACCTGCTGGTATTTCACACTGTGTTCGGCAAGTCCGTGCCGGACGTCTCGCTCAACGCGGTCGCCAACCTGGGCTACGCCGCCGGCGTGTTCGGTGCGCCCGTCTTCCCGGGCGACACGCTCTCGGCGCGCTCGCAGGTGATCGGGCTCAAGCAGAACTCGAACGGCAAGACCGGCGTCGTCTATGTGCGCACGACCGGCGCCAACCAGCGCGGCGAGGAAGTGCTGCGCTATGTGCGCTGGGTGATGGTGAAGAAGCGCGACGAAAAAGCCCGCGCGCCGGGCGAGCAGATCCCGAACCTGCCGGGCTTGGTGCCGGCCGCCGAGCTGCGCGGCTTGAACGGCATCAAGATCAACGGCTACGACCGCGTCGCCGCCGGCTCGCGCCATCTCTGGGAGGACTACGCGCCGGGCGAGCGCATCGACCACGTCGACGGCATGACGATCGAAGAGGCCGAGCATCAGCTGGCGACGCGGCTCTACCAGAACACCGCGCGCGTGCATTTCAACCAGCACGCCGAGGCGCAAGGGCGCTTCGGCCGGCGTCTCGTCTATGGCGGGCACGTGATCAGCCTCGCGCGCTCGCTTTCGTTCAACGGCCTGGCCAACGCGTTCCGCATCGCGGCCATCAATGGCGGCCAGCACGTGAACCCGGTCTTCGCCGGCGACACGATCTACGCCTGGAGCGAGGTGCTCGAGCGCTTCGCGTTGCCGGGCCGCAGCGATGTGGGCGCGCTGCGGGTTCGCACCGTCGCCGCCAAGAACCACAGCTGCGCCGACTTCCCGTATAAAGGCGCCGACGGCAAGCACCTCGCCGACGTCGTGCTCGACTTCGATTACACCGTGCTGATGCCGCGCCGCGGCTGAACCCCCTCGCCCTGGGGCGAGGAGGCAGGGGTGAGGGGGCCGAGGTGCGCTTCCGGTGAGCGGGCCCGAATACGGGCGCGATGTCGATGCGGTGGCGGCGCCGCAGGTTTCAGACGCATGTCAACGCCTCATCCCCAATCCCTTCTCCCGCGGGAGAAGGGGCTTTTGCGCGCATTTCGGTATAGAATCGGGACGGGAGCAAAACGCCTGAGGCGCCGTGATGCGGCCGTCGGATCGACGGAACGGCCGACGCTTATCGCCGGGCCGCGCGAGTTCCGGCGCGGGCTGCGCATGAGCGCGCTCATCGACACGCTCGGGCGCTCGGCGCTGCTCGCCGGCATGCCGCCGGCGCTGATCGAGGCGATCGCCGGCGCGGTCGAGCCCATGGAGCTGGGCGGCGGCGAGACGCTGTTCCGCGAGGGCGACAGCGGCGATGCGCTCTATTTCGTCCTGAGCGGGCGCCTGCGCGTGCAGCGCGCGCAGGGCGGAAACGTGCGCGTCGTCGCCGAGATCGTGGCCGGCGAGAGCGTCGGCGAGATGGCGGCGCTCACCGGCGACATCCGCTCGGCCACCGTGGTCGCGATCCGCAACTGCCGCCTCGCCCGCCTGAGCCGCGCCGCGCTCGAGCGCATCCTCAGCGACCATCCGCAGTTCCTGGCGCCGATCGCGGTGCTGCTGGCGCGCCGCCTCGGCGCCGCGCGCTCGCCGCAGATCCGCAAGGCTGCCTCGTGCCTCACGCTCGTTGCCGGCTGCGAAGGACTCGATGTCGAGCCGATTGCGGCCAAGCTCGGCGCGGCGCTCGGCCGCTTCGGCAAGGTCGCCGCGCTCGGCGCAGCCGAGGCGCCGGCCGCGGATTTCTCCGAATGGGCGCAGCGGCTCGAGGCGGAGCACGATTTCGTGCTGTTCGCCGCGAGTGCCTCGGCTGCCGAATGGAGCGCGCTCTGCGTGCGCCAGGCCGACATGGTGCTGGTCTGCGCCGACCCATCGCGCGCGCCGCCTGCCCACGAGCGGCGCCCGGTCGCGATTCCCGATTGGGCGAGCGTCGGCCTCGTGCTGTGCCGCAGCGCCGAGGGCGCGACTCACGCCGCGGAATGGCTCGATGCGTTCCCCGGCGCCGTGCATTTCAACCTTCGCCTCGCCGTGCCCGAGGATTGCCACCGGCTCGCGCGCCTCGTCTCGGGCCACGGCATCGGCCTCGTGCTGGGCGGCGGCGGCGCGCGCGGCATGGCGCATATCGGCGTGATCCGCGCGCTCGCCGAGGTCGGCATTCCCGTCGACCGCATCGGCGGCACGAGCCAGGGCGCGCTCGTCGCCGCCACCGCCGCGATCGGCTGGGACTACCGCCGCATGCTCGAAGTGTTCGGCGGCTTCCGCGACAACAACCCCACCAACGACTTCACGGTGCCGCGCGTGGCGCTCATCGCGGGCAGGAAGGCGGAGCGGGCGCTGAAGGCCGCGTTCGGCGATTGGCGCATCGAGGATCTGCCGGTCGATTTCTTCTGCGTCTCGTCGAGCCTCACCACCGGCCAGGTCTGCGTGCACCGCCGCGGAGTGTTGTGGGAGGCGCTGCGCGCATCGATCTCGATCCCCGGCATCTTCCCGCCGCTGGCCAAGAACGGCGAGCTGCTGGTCGACGGCGGCGTGCTCGACAACCTGCCGATCGGGCCGATGCGCCAGCGCGGCGAGATCAAGGTGATCGCGGTCAACGTCACCTTCGCCAAGGGGCTCGCGCCGCGCCGCGCCGAGGCGCCGAAGCGTCGCCCGCTGTTCGCGTGGGGGCGCGTTGAGCGGGCCGCCAAGGCGGACACCGAGCCAGGCTGGCGCCTCCCCGGCATCGTGCAGACCCTGATGCATGCCGGCACGCTCAACACGGTGGGCCGGCTCGATGCGCTGCGGCGCGCCGCCGATCTCTTCATCGAGCCCAAGGTCGAAGGCTTCCGCCTGCTCGACTGGCAGCACATCGGAGACATCGCCGAGATCGGCTACGAGACCGCGCGCGCCGCGATCAAGAAGTCGGGGTTCCGCGCTTAGATCGCGAACTCGTCCGCACCCTTTGCCGCGGCCCCGCGCGCACGCGGGAAATCAGGCCAACCGGAATCGCTGTTCCGGGCCTGCGCGCGACCGAAAACGCCGGGAGTTACCGCACCGGGCGCCCCAGCTGCGCCTTCCAGAACGCCTTGGTCTCGGTGAACAGCGGCGCCAGCGCGGCGGGACTGGCCGGCTGCGGATTGGCCGAAGTCGGCACCCACTCGACCGCGCGCAGCAGCTGGCCTGCCGTGTTGGAAATCATCCAGGTGCCGCGCGTCGCCTGCCCTTGCGAGAACAGGATCTGCCCGCCGCCGAGGACATGCACGCTGCGCGAGCCGTCGAGATAGGCGGTGGTGACGGCGGTGTACTGCATCGGCGCGCCGGTCTGGTTGAGTCCGAGCGCGCGCGCGACCTTGCCGTCGACGGTCGCCTTCTGCGCGCTCTTGGCAGTCCAGGCGGCGAGCGGCGCAAGCTCCGCGCCGCGCTGCTGCCCAAATCCGCTGCCAGCGCCGGCAAAGACGAGAAGGCAGACCAGGAGTCCGCGCGCGATCATGAGATTTCTCCCCGATGTGAGACGAATTCGGTGCAGCGCTCTCATACTAGGGCGCGTCCTGATTGGGTGGAAGCGTGTCACACGTAGGGGCGCGCTGCGCGCGCCCTCCCTCCGCGCGCACAC
>SBBV01000080.1 GCA_005240015.1 Candidatus Odyssella thessalonicensis
AGCGCTTGAAGGCCGTCGAGATCACGCCCACCGGCGCGCTGGTCGAGATCACTGGGAAAAATGAGGCCGGCAAGAGCAGCGTACTCGATGCGATTTGGGGTGCGCTCGCCGGCGCCGACGCACTGCCGGCCGTGCCGATCCGCGCGGGCGAGCAGAAGGCGCGCATCCGGCTGGACCTCGGCGAGATCGTGGTCGAGCGCAAGTTCCAGGAAGGGCGCGACAGCACGTTGACGGTCGAGAGCGCCGAGGGCGCGCGCTTCCCGTCGCCGCAGCGCATGCTCGACAGCCTCTTGGGCGCGCTAACCTTCGACCCGCTCGAGTTCGCTGCTCTTGCCGGCCTCATTTTTCCCAGTGATCTCGACCAGCGCGCCGGTGGGCGTGATCTCGACGGCCTTCAAGCGCTTGAAGTTCTCGGCGTTGAGTTGGACGATCTTCATCACCTAACCCCTAAACGTAGCAGTTGCGACGTAAACGCTTCGCGGCCTTGTCATACGTCATCGCCCGAGGATGGGCCTCAACCGTGGGTTTCGGCCGGTCGGGGCTTCCGCGTGCTGCGGAGCGCGGAACATTCAAGAGCGCTCACGCACGCCGTCGTAATTCCGATGCGCCGCGCGATCTTCTGGTCTGTCAGGCTCTGGTCGCGCAATCCCAGCACGGCTGCTGTGCGCGATGGGTATCCGAGTGTGGGCTTCGGCCCCGCCATGGCTACGCCGCCTTGTCCTTCTTCCAATCGTCGGGCGCGTACAGCGCGATCGCGCGTTCGATCAGTTCGGGCCCGATTTCCTTGGCGATGGCCTCGCGCTGCAGCCGATCGAACATCTGGCGGTCCTCCCACGGCACGACTTCGAGATAGGCCGTGTCGCGGGAATAGCCGGGCCAGGCATTCTTGCTCAGGCACCAGTGCCAGAGCCGCATCGCGCGCGTGACCTTCACGGCGCCGAGCTCGAGCATCGGCGCGGACGGCGCGCAGATGCTGAGCGCGTAGGGCGGCTCGGTCTCCTGCACGACCCAGCGCCAATGCCATGCTTTGCCGGTGATTGCCTCAAGCCCGCGCAGATAGAACGCGGGCTGCATGTCGCCCTCGGTGTTGTACATCGTGCGCACCCAGCGCTCGGGATTGGCGCTCTCGCCCGTAGTCTTGTAGTCCCAGCAGATGTTGCCGCCGCCGCGCGGCAGCCAATCGGGCCGCGCGCGGCACCAGATCGCCGGCGCGGCTGCACGCGATGCTGCATCGAGATCGGGGCGCTCGCCTTCGCGCCAGACGATCGTTTGCTCGGCGACGCCGATCGCAGGGTCGAATACGCCCTGCCCTTCCTCGCACCGCTTCAGCTGTCGGCGCGCCGACGCCACCATGTCGAGCACCTGATCGTGCATGTGCTCGAGTAACGGCAGCTTGCCCGCATCGATCGCCTCGTCGCGGGCTTCCTGTGCGGCCTTCGTCTTGTAGTTCTCGGCCTTGATCGTGACGACACGATCGGCCTCGCCGAGCATCAGCGCGTGCGCGGCGCTGCCGAGATCGAATTTCCGCGCGTCCTCCGGCTCGTGATCCGGGTTGAGCCGCGGATGCGCGCGCCAGGCGTGCGCGGGCGATTTGTGGAACAGCAGTTTGGCGATGCTGCAGGAGAGGCTGGGCTCGACGACGGGATCCTCGTCGTATTGCTCGCGCGTCGTCTGATAGAGGCCGGGCTTGTCGATGAGATGCGTCATGCCGCCCCCGGCGTCGGCGGGTCGGGCTGTTCCACATCGCAAGGGAGTGCGTTATCGCCGCGCCAAGGCCGCAACTGACGCGTGCCCACCCGCTGCTCCCACGAGCCCTCGCCGTCCTCGTAGAGGACAAGCGTAGTGTTGGGCTCGACGAGAAGGACCGTCACGCGGTGCCCGGCCCAATCGGCAAACTCGCCCCTGGTCGGGCGCCAAGTGCTGGTGACCCGTGGCGCAAACGGGCGGGGGAAGCGGATCACGACGGCGCTCATGCTCGCGCCCTTCGTGCCGGGGCGTCGATGGGGGCGCCGCGTCTAACTCGATTGTAACCAGCGAGCTCGGCGCGTTTCATGCGCTCCGTCCTTTTTGCAGGCACGACGCCGCCATGCACTCGACGGCGAGCCGCGTCAGCGGCGCGATGCCGTCGACCGTCAAGCGCGGCGCGAACGACACCGGCGCGGCTTCGGCACCGGGCACGTGGCGGAACGCGCCGTTGGGCGCGCGCATGTCCTCGATGCTCCTCGGCTCGGCCGCGCCGAGCCTCCCGGGCGAAAGATCAAGCGGCATGGCGTAGCGCCTCCAGCATTTCCGAGAGGACGAGCCCAGCGCCTATGACGGCGCCAAACAGCAGCGCGACCTGAAGCCAGAACAGCGGGCGCATGGCCTCGCGAAGGAGAGCTCGGATCATGCTGCCTCCGCCGGCCTGAGATACTCCGCGAACTCATGGTCCACCCCGCCGCCGACGCAGCAGCGCGCGAAAAGGTAGACGTGCTTCGTGTCGTCCGCGTGCGTGAGGATGCGCTGCGCCGTGACGCGAAAGCTGCCACCGTGCTGGTGGCATTCGATCTTGTCGGGGCAAATGCGCGGAGTGGCGTTCATGCCGGCGCTCCGTGCGTGCTAGGGAAGATGCTGGCGCGCACCATGGCCGGGCGCGGCTTCGGCAGCGGCTCGGCACGGCGGAGTGCGGAGGTGATCGAGCGGTGCATGGTCAGCGCCTCGGCGTGGTAGGATCGGCGGCTTTGGCGATGGGGGCCGGCGATGCGAACCGAAGACGAAGAGCTATTGGTCGGGCGGCTCGTA
>SBBV01000471.1 GCA_005240015.1 Candidatus Odyssella thessalonicensis
ATCGGCTACACCGCACCGATCATGCTCGAAATCATCTCCGACGATCCCGACCGGCATCTCGTCGATGGCCGCGAGCGCCTTGAGCGCCTTCGTTGGTCCTCAGCGGCTGTTGCCGCATCGTGATGCCGATCGAGTGTCACGCCGTTCATGACCCCCTCGCCGCATCCGATTGAGACATTCGACGTCGTCGTCATCGGCGGCGGCGGCGCAGGTCTCGCGGCCGCGATCGAGGCGCGCGCGGCGGGTCGCTCGGTCGTGCTGCTCGAAAAGAACAAAGCGCTCGGCGGGTCGACCGCGTGGGCGGTCGGCTCGGTGACCGCCTCGGCCACGCCCCATCAAATCCGCAAAGGTATCAAGGACCGGCCCGCCGACCATTTTGCCGATATCCCCGGCTTTGCGGGCGCGCTCCAGCCGCGTGACAACGACGCGCTGCGCCGCGTGCTATGCGACGAGATGCCGGCCACCTTCCGCTGGCTGCTCGACATGGGTCTCCGCTTCTACGGCCCGATGCCCGAGCCGCCGCATGGCCGACCGCGCATGCACAACGTGCTGCCCAACGCCCGCTCCTTCGTGCATCACTTGGCACGCCGCGCACGCAGCCTGGCCGTCGATATCCGACTCGAAAGCCGGGCCATCGAGCTCGTGCGCGTCGAGAAGCCGATTGTGGGCGTCGAGGTCGAAGTGGCGGGGCATCGGCGTCGGTACTTGGCTTCGGGCGGCGTCGTTTTGGCCGCGGGCGATTTCACCGCCAGCGCCGAGCTGAAATCGCGCTACATGGGATCGCGGGAAGCACTGGTCGAAGCCGTCAACGAGACCGCGACCGGCGACGGACAGCGCATGGCGCTGGCAATCGGCGCACGCGTTCTCAACGGCGATCTTGCCTTGGGGCCCGAGCTGCGCTTCGTGCCACCTTGCCGAACGCCTTTCGTCGGCAAGCTTCCGCCTTGGCCGCTTCTCGCGAGCTTCATGGCCTGGTCGCTCGATCACCTGCCCGACCGGTTTTTACGCCCTTTTGTCATGAGCTTCGTGACGACCGCGCTTGCCCCCTCGCCCGATCTCTTTCGCCACGGCGCCATCCTGGTCAATCGCCGCGGCGAGCGCTTCGTCGACGAATTGCACGAGGCGGCTCTTGCCTTGGCGGAGCAGCCGGAGAAGCGCGGATATATCCTCCTCGACCGCCGGCTGGCCGAGCAATTCTCGAAATGGCCTCACTTCATCTCCACGGCGCCCGGCGTCGCTTACGCCTATCTCGCCGACTATCGGCGCAATCGCCCGGACGTGTATTGCGCCAGCGCGGATCTCGATTCGCTCGGCGCGAAACTCGCAATGCCGGCGGGCGCGCTGCGACGCAGCGTCGAACACGGCCTAGCCTTCGACAAATACCGGCCCCGGCTCGACTCGGGACCCTACGTCGCCTTGGGCCCTGTGCGGCCCGTCTTCGTCCATGCCGAGGGTGGCCTCGCGGTCGATACGCAACACCGCGTTCTCGATCAGCAGAACATTCCCATCCCGGGGCTGTACGCGGCGGGCGCGACCGGTCAGGGCGGCCTCCTGCTCAAAGGGCACGGACACCATTTGGCATGGGCCTTCGTTTCAGGACGCCGGGCCGGACGCTTTGCGGCTTACGAGAGCATTTCCGCGCGAGCCGCGGCTTGAGAGTCCGCTCACTCGTCTTTCACCGGTGCCGTGATGACGAGAAAGACCAGATTTTCGAGGCCGGTGTTCCAGAGCGCATGCTCGATCCCCGGCGGCAGGAAGATCACGTCGTGCTTGCGCACCACGCGCCGCTCATTCCCGATCTGGATCAGGCCTTCGCCCTCCAACACATGATAGACCTGCTCCTGAACCCGGTGGGTGTGCGGCTCGACGTAAGCCTTCGGCGCGTACATCGAGATGCGGTAATCGAGGTGCTTCGATCCCGCGGTCTCGGGATGGACGAGCAGCTTCGAGAGCGCGCCGCCATGGTGACCTGGAAGCTCGTCCCACTGCACCTCCGCCACGTGGCGGACGAAAGAGCGCCGTTCCATTGCCGTTCCCTCCCGATCGTGAGCCGAGGTCAGCCTTCACCGTTGCGCATCGCGCTGAGATACGCCGCGATGCCCGCACGAATATCGTGCCGCGGCGCGTAGCCGAGCTCGGTCCGCGCGCGTGTGATATCGAGCGCACCTTTGCGCACGGCCTCGATTCCCGCGGCGAAGGCGTAGTTTCCGGGTCCAACAGAAATGTTCGCGTTTGGGACCAGGTCGCGGATGATGGCGACGATCTCACGCAACGACGGCGCCTCGCCCGTGGCGATGTGATAGACGTCGTGGGGCGGACGGCGCGCGTCGAGCGCGCGGACAATCCCGTCGGCTACGTCCTCGATGTAGACGTGATCCACGCGGAAATCGCCGCCGCTCGCGAGATGCAGCGGCCGGTTCGCCAGCGCGGCTTCGATCAGCGTTTTCGGCACGCGCGGCCGCGGCAGGCCGGGGCCGTAGACCCAGCAGGTCCGCACATGGATGACCGAGAGCCCGTCCCTTTCAGCGATATCGCGTGCCAGCTGTTCGACGGCGAATTTCGAAATGCCGTAAGGCTTGACCGGAAAGCAGGGATGCGTCTCGTCGATCTTGGGCTTGGTGAAGTGGCCGTAGACCTCCTCGGTCGAGAGATTGACCATCCGCGGAACGCCGAAGAGGCGCATCGCCGCCAACACGTTGAGCGATCCTTCGACATTGACACGCATCGTGGCGATGGGGCTCGCCAGCGAATTCACGACCCCCACGATGGCCGCGCAGTGGATCACGGCGTCCGGCTTGTGGCGGCGGAACACCTCGGCGAGCTGCGGCCATTCGGTAAGTTCGCCTGGCTCGAACGACACTTGTTTGTGCCGTTCTCGGTGCGCCTTGAGGCGCGGACTTTCCGCCAAATCGAACGCGATCACCCGGTCGCCGCGGGCCGCGAGACGGTGGACCGTGGCGGCACCGATGAAGCCGCTACCGCCGGTGACGAGAATCGTGGACATGGAGGAGCTTCAGGTTCGGATGCGCCAACGATCAGAAGCTGGTTGCAAGCTCCGCAGGAATGTAGCGCTCGCCGAACACCGGCTCGCGATGCGGCGTAGGCGGCAGCGCCCAAGTTCCCGTCGCAGGCGGGCGCACATTCGCGTCGACATGGACATCGATCAAGAACGGGCGGTTGGCCCTGACCGCATGCTCGAGCGCGCCGGCGAAATCGGTCGATCGCGTGATGGTGACAGCTTCGACGCCGGCCGCGCGCGCCCAGGCCGCGAAATCGGGATTGTAGGGCTCCTTGTTCGAGCCCGCATAGAAGGCGGTGCCGTGCTCGCGGCCCTCGAAGAGGCCGTATTGGATGTCGCGAATCGCGGCCCAGGAGAAATTGTTCCACACGACCCAGACGACCGGCAGCTGATACTCGACTGCCGTGCACAGCACGTGCGGCACCATCGAGAAGCCGCCATCGCCGCAGATCGAGATGCAGGGCCGCTCAGGGGCGGCGAGCTTGGCGCCGAGCACGCTCGACGGTCCGAACCCCATGCCCGAAAAGCCCCAGCTGTTCAGCATAGTTTGCGGCCGGCGCGCACTCCAAAATTGCATGAACCAGTTGTGGTGAACGCCGGCGTCGAAGGTCAGGATCGCGTCGTCCGGAAGCACTTTCC
>SBBV01000171.1 GCA_005240015.1 Candidatus Odyssella thessalonicensis
AAGGCCTACTGGGTCATGATCGGTGAGGAGACGGCCTCCATGGCCCTCCACTATGGCGCCAGCGACCTGGACGGCACCATCGGCCGAGAGCGCATCGCCCGTCATCGCCAGCGCCCGCGCGCGCACGGGCCCGACCAGGCGCGGCAGCCAATAGGACGAGCCGGCATCGGGCGCCAATCCGATTTTGATGAAAGCCTGGATGAACCTGGCCGAGCGCGCGGCCAGCACGATGTCGCCGGCCAGCGCAAAGCCCATGCCCGCGCCGGCGGCAACCCCGTTCACCGCCACCACGATCGGCAGCGGCAGCTCGCGCATGCGCTTGATCAGCGGGTTGTAGCGCTCGCGCAGGAAGATGCGGAGGTCGATGGTCTCGCCCGCGCCCGGGATCTTGCGCTCGGTCAGATCCTGGCCGGCGCAGAAGCCGCGCCCTGCGCCGGTGACGAGGATCGCGCAGCGCCGCGTGCATCTCGCCGGTGAAGGCGTTGAGGCTGTCGGGCCGGTTCAGCGTGAGCTCGGCATAGCCGTCGCGCGCGGCGTAGAGGACAGGGGCGTTGGACATCGGCGTCTCCTAGCATAAGACAGCGCCGCCGCCAGTCGCAAAAGCAGGAAGGCTTTCATGCCGATCTATTCGTTCCAGGGCATGGTCCCGGTCGTGGACCCCGCCGCCTACGTCCACCCCACGGCCGTACTGATCGGCGACGTCATCATCGGCGCGGGCGTGTTCGTGGCGCCGTGCGCCGTCTTGCGCGGCGATTTCGGCCGCCTCGTCGTCGAGGAAGAGGCCAACATCCAGGATCATTGCGTGATGCACGGCTTCCCCGACCGCGACACCCTGGTGGAGCGCCTGGGGCATATCGGCCATCACGCGATCATCCACGGCGCCATCGTGCGCCGGAATGTGATGATCGGCATGGGCGCGGTGCTGCTCGACTACTGCGAGATCGGCGCCGATTCGATCGTGGCCGCGCAGGCGCTGGTCAGGGCCAACGAGATCGTGCCGCCGCGCTCGATGATGGCCGGCATCCCGGCCAAGCGCATCCGCGAGATCACCGACAAGGACCTCGAGTGGAAGCGCCTCGCCACCGCCGACTACCGGCGCCTGCCCCCGCTCTATCAGAAGAGCTTGAAGCCGGCCGATGCGCTGAAGGCCGTCGAGACCAATCGGCCGCGCAACTACGCCTGCGAATCGCCGCCCAAGCACACGGTGCGCTAGCGCGCGTCCCAAGGAAATGGAATCGCGCAACGCGTCGGGGCGGGTCCCCGACCCGCCCGTGATGCCGCCGCTCGGCTGCCACGCGTCCTTCGCATGTCAATGCCGTCGGGCGGGTCGGGGACCCGCCCCTAAGATGCGACCGGCTCTACCAAATCGGAATCCGAGCTGGTCCGGCGGCGGCGGCGCAGAACCGTGCTGTCGTTCGCAGGGTTGCCCCGCGCGCGGCGGTTTAGCGCGCCTGACGCGGCGTGGGGGACGGATCTGCGATGAAACGAAACCCCCAGGCCTTTCCACAGCCGCTGGGTGGCGCTCACGATGCCCCACGCGACCGTGCGGTCCGCGGTAACGGCTTGACGAGCCGGATATATATTGCGGCGCAACATCACTTCGTTCTTTACAACGCGCGAAGAAAGTTCAACTAATGTGGATAACTTCCGCAGCGCAGCCGTAAATTGTTGCGGGTGCGTGTCGTCTTTGTGACGCCCGTCGAAATCGGGGTTGGTGTCATGCGTTACGATCCGAATGGGCTGGTCTCACGGTGGAGCGGCGCCGCGCGCCGCGGCACCCTCGCCAACGTCGCCTACGCGCTGATCGGGCTCGTGGCGCTGGCTTTTGTGCTGCATCGCTTCATCGGGTAGACGGACCGTCGCTGTAGTTCAGGCGCCCTGCCATCGGCGGGCGCCTTTTCGTTTGCCCTCGACGGATCCCGAAGCGCAAAACAGCCGCGCCGTGGCGACGGCGCGGCTGCTTTCGCAGAAGCGCTCGGCTCGGAGGTTCAGCGCAGGCCGAACAGCGTCACCGTCGCGTCGCCGCGGAAGTTGGGCACCGTGTTGTAGAGCAGGTGCACGGCCTGGATGCTGCGGCGCTCGCCCGGCAGATCGAAGGCGGGCGTGCACTCGCCCGGGCGCACGAAGCGGCGCACCGGCAGCGTGTGCGTCTCGCCGTTGCGGAACACGACCTCGACGTCGCGGAAGCGCACGCCGTTGCGCGCGACGCAGAGACGGACCGCGCGGAAGCGCCCTTCGCCCTCGCCGCTGATCGTGTCGCGCTCGACCTCGAGGCTCACGCGGCGGCGGCCGATCACGTCCCAGCGGCCGGGAGCGCCGGGATCGACGGCCGGGCCCGGCTCGGGCATCGCGCCGTGCAGGCCGTAGACGTTGACGGTGGCCATGCCGCGGAAGTTCGGCATCGAGCCGTAGACGAGGTTCACGTGATCGATGCGGCGCGCTTCGCCGCGCAGGTCGAGCGGCACCGTGCAGGTGCCGGGGCGAACGAATGCGTTGACCGGCAGATGCTGGCGCTCGCCGTTGCGGAACACGACCTCGACGTCGCGGAACTGCACCGCGTTGTTGTGGACGCAGATGCGGATCACGCTGAAGCGGCCTTGGCCGCGGCCGCTCACCACGTCGCGGTCGACGAGGAAGCCCACCTGGCGCGTGCCGAGCAGCTCCCAGCGGCCTCCTTGCGCGGCCGCGGGCTCGGCGCCCAGCGCAGCGACCGCGGTGGCGGCCGCCAGCAGGCCGAAGCCTGCCGATAAGCTATTGACGTACATTGATTTTCTCCTTCTCTCCGACCCGCCACGCCCGCCCATGCGCGACTATACGGACAGGCCCGCGAGAAAGTGCCTAGGCGGCGTCCGCGAATTTTTTCGCGCCGAGCGGCGACGGAAGCGCGCGCCCATCGGCGTAGCGGCTAACGGACCGCGCGGCGCGGCAGGCGCACGCCCATCGCCGTCGCGAGGCCGAGCGTCACCACGACGATGCCGAGCCATTGCAGCGCGGTCGGCCACTCGCCGGTGAGCGGGATGCCGATGAGCGTCGCCGCGCCGGGCACGAGCGCGGGAAACACGGCGGCGCGGCTCGCGCCGAGGAGCATCACCGCCGAGGAATAGGCGAACACCGCCACGACGCCGGCGAGCACGCCCTGGATCGCGATCTGTGCCGCGAGCATCGCCGGCGGCAGCGCCAGGAAACGCTCGAAGCTCGACCAGATCAGGTAAGGCGGCAACACCAGCAGCAGCGACGTCACCGAAAGCGCCGCCAGCGCCTGCGTCGGTGCGATGCGCCAGCGCTGCTGCAGGACCGTGAAGATCGCCCACAGCAGTCCGGCCGCGAAGAACATGAGATCGCCGAGCCAGGCCCTGGCGCCGGCGGTCGCGAAGAAGCCGCTGCCGGCGATGCAGACGAGGCCCGCCAGGATCATCGCGACGGCGATGATGCGCGCGCGGGTGGGCCGGTCGCGCAGCACGATCGCGGCGAGGATCAGGCTCGAGAGCGTCGTCGAGGCCGGCGGCACGACCGCGCCATGGGCCAGCGGCGCGTAGAGGAACCCGGCGGGCACCAGCAGCATGAAGGCTGGTCCCGCGCACAACGCCAGCACGAAGCCCCGCCCCCAGCCGACGCCGGCGAGATCGGCGACGCCCTTCATCAGCACGTAGGGTAGCATGATGAGCCCGGCGACGCCGAAGCGCAGCACCACGAAGTCCTCGGGCAAGAGTCCGTCGGCGACGCCGGCGCGCGCGAAGCCCAAATACCCGCCCCAGATCAGCGCCGCCGAGAGGCCGAACAGCAGGCCCCGCCGCAGCGGCGACGCGGTGCCGACCAGGGTCGCATCGTCTCTCATGCGGGCTTGCTAGCACGATGTGGTGCCGCACGGGCAGTGCGGGCTGCGCAACGCACCATGGCGGCGCCGCACACGCGGTTTTGAGGCGCCGCCGCAGCGTCCGGGTTCATGATGCGGCCCCCGAACCCAGCGGAGGAGTAGCCATGCGCCGTCTTGCCCTCGCTGCCTGCCTGCTTGCGTTCAGTGCCCCGGCTGCGTTCGCGCAAAGCGGCGCAGTAGTCACGAAGACGAGCCCGCACGACGTGGCCACGACCGTTTCACGGCTCGAGGCGGCAATCATCAAGCGCGGCGCCACGATCGTCGCCAAGGTCGATCACGCCGCCGGGGCGAAGAAGGCCGGCCTCGAGATGAAGCCGGCGACGGCCGTGATCTTCGGCAATCCCAAGCTCGGCACGCCGCTGATGCAGAGCAACCCCACGGCCGGGCTCGATCTGCCGATGCGCGTGCTGGTGTGGCAGGACACTTCGGGCGCCGTGATGGTCGGCTATTGGCCGCCGACCAAGCTCGGCGAAGCCCACGGCATCAAGGACCGCGAGCAAGTCCTGAAGACGATGACCGGCGCGCTCGACGCGATCACGAACGAGGCGGTGGCGAAGTAACGCCGTTCGCATGGCACCTCCAGCGTAGCAGGGCGCGCTGCGCGCGCCCTGCCGCCACCGCCACTGCGCTTTGCGAGGACGCAGCAGCGATGCGGTCGCTCTAGGGGCGGCCAGAGGGCGCGCGCAGCGCGCCCCTACGCGTTTGAAGCCCGTCACAGAAAATCCCGCAGCATCGCCACCAGCGGCTTGTCGGCGGGCGGCATTTCGTAGTCGGCGAGCTGCATGGGGCGCACCCATTTGAGCGCGCTGTGATGGTGCGGTACGACGATGCCCTTCCACTTGCGGCAGAGGTAGAGCGGCATCAGCAGGTGGAAATCGGGATAGGCGTGCGAGGCGAAGCTGAACGCGCCGAGGCAGCTCTCGGTCACGTCGATGCCGAGCTCTTCCCTCAATTCGCGCACGAGCGCGCGCTCGGGGCTCTCGCCCGCGTGCACCTTGCCGCCCGGGAATTCCCAGAGCCCGGCCATGCTCTTGCCCGGCGGCCGCTGCGCGATCAGCACACGCCCGTCCGCATCGACGAGCGCCACCGCGGCGACGAGCACGATCGGACGATCGGCGGTCATGGGCGACTCGGCGGGAATTCACGGGAAATGTGGAGACGCAGAGAAGACCTCTCGCGCGGCGTTGCCGCGCCTTGCTTCGCCTCCGCGTCTCTGCGCCTCCTGTTCAATTAGGTTCGGTACGCGCCGTTGATGTCGATGTAGCCGTGCGTCAGGTCGCAGGTCCACACCGTGGCACGGCCCTTGCCGAGGCCGATGTCGACCGCGATCTTGATCTCCTGGCCCTTCATGTGTTCGGCCACCGGCGTCTCGTCGTAGTCGGGCACGCGGCCGCCGTTCTTGGCGACGAGCACGCCGCCGATCCGCACCTCGAGCTTGTCGCGGTCGGCGCGCTCGCCCGACTTGCCGACCGCCATCACGATGCGGCCCCAGTTCGCGTCCTCGCCCGCGATCGCGGTCTTGACCAGCGGCGAATTGGCGATGGCGAGGCCGATGCGCCGGGCGGCACCCGCATTGGCGGCGCCGGTGACGGCGATCTCGACGAACTTCTGCGCCCCCTCGCCGTCCTTGACGATCTGCAGCGCCAGGTCGAGCAGGAGATCGTCGAGCGCGGTCTTGAATTCGCGCAACAGCGGGTCGCCCGCGCCTCTCGGCCGCCTGTTCCCGGCTTTGCCGGTGGCGGCCAGCAAAACCGAGTCGCTGGTCGAGGTGTCGCTGTCGACGGTGATGCAGTTGAAGCTCTTCTCGTTGCCGTCGGCGAGGAGCTTCTGCAGGATCGGCGCGGGAACGGCGGCATCGGTCGCACAGAACGCCAGCATCGTCGCCATGTCGGGCGCGATCATGCCCGAGCCCTTGGCGATGCCGTTGATCGTGACCTCCACCTCGCCGATGCGCGCGCGGCGCGTCGCCGCCTTGGGAAAGGTGTCGGTGGTCATGATCGCCTCGCCGGCGCCCTGCCAGCCCGCCGGCGTCAGGCAGGCCATGAGGTCGGGGATCGCGCCGACGATGCGCTCATAGGGCAAAGGTTCGCCGATGACGCCGGTAGAGGCGATGAAGACTTCGCTCGGCTTGCAGCCCAGGAGCTTGGCCGTGGCGCCGGCGGTGATCTTGGCGGCGCGGCGGCCGACCCGGCCGGTGAAGGCGTTGCTGTTGCCCGAGTTCACCAGGAACGCGCGCGCGCTGCGGCCCTTCAAAGCCGCCTTGCACCACTCGACCGGCGCGCCGGCGGTAAGCGACTTGGTGAACACGCCGGCGATCGTCGTGCCGGGATCGAACGCGAACAGGCAGAGGTCTTTGCGCTCCTTGTAGCGGATGCCGCAGGCGAGCGCGGCGAGGCGCGCGCCGGCGACGGGCGGCAAGTGGGGCGCCTCGGCGGGCGCGAGCGGCGAGCGTTTGGCAGGCGGCATCGGGATGCACTCCTAGGGGCTGATGCGCGAAACGGCGCCGAGGCGCCGTTCCGGAAAGCGAAAACGCGGGGCGGACGCTAGGCGTCGCCGCGTCGTCGCGCCTTGGCGCGTCGCAGCCATCTGCCAGTAGAGGGTGAGTGCAACCGGAATGTCATGGCGCCGGAGAGAAGCGGTTTTGCCCGCCCCAGTCAATGCCGAACCACCGTGGGACCGCGCGCCCTTCGTGCGGCAGGGAAGAAAGAGCGCGCCTGGAGGCGCGCGGTCCCACAGTGCCTACCTCTTCTCGTCCTTCTTGGGCTCTTCGGCCGGCAGCGGCTTGCCTTCGCTGTCGAAGCGCTCGATCTTGGCCGCGCCGCGCAGCTTCGTGATCTCCTCCTGCGCGATGCCCTCGGCCAGCTTCTGGCGCAGCTGGTCCTTCACCTCGTCGAACTTCGGCGGCGCCGCGGCGCGGCGGTCGGTGACGCGGATCACGTGCCAGCCGAACTGCGTCTTGACCGGCGCCTTCGCGGTCTCGCCCTTCTTCAAGGCGAAGGCGGCCTCGGCGAACTCCTTCACCATCTGCTCCTTGGTGAAGAAGCCGAGGTCGCCGGAATTGCGCTCCTTCGACGGATCGATCGACTTTTCCTTGGCGAGCTTGGCGAAATCGGCGCCCTTCTCGAGCTGGGCGAGGATGTCCTTCGCCTCCTGCTCGGTCTTGACCAGGATGTGCGAGGCGCGCACCTCCTCTTCGCCCTTATAGTCCTTGACGAAGGCCTCGTAGGCCTCCTTGAGCTTCGCCTCGGTGGCGCGCTCGGCCACGATCTTCTCGACATAGGCCTCGTAGAGGTACTGGCCCTCGATGTAGCGCATCCGCTTCTTGACCTGGTCGCTGTCCTGGAGCTTGGACTTGCGGCCTTCGGCTGCGAGCAGGCGGATGGCGATCGCGTGCTCGAGCAGCGGCCGATAGAGCTGGGCGAACGGAACCTGCTGGAGACGCTGCGGCAGCGCGCGATAGGTCGCCACCAGGTCCGAGAGCTGGATCTTCTCGCCATTCACGTCGGCGACGATGGGATCGGACTCGGCCTTGTCCTGGGCCGCGGCCGGTGTCGCGAGCGCGAACGCAAGGAAAGCCGCCGCGAGGCGGTGCTTCGATGCAAAAGCGATCATGGAGGATTGTCCATTCGGCAGGGGCAACGCGAGGGGTCGATCGCCGGATCGCGCAGCGGCGCCCCTGCCCGCTATGGCCGACACGGCCGGCTTGGTCCGGATGTGGCACAAAGGCGCGGCGCAAACAAGCCGAGCGGGCGCGGCGCACGATCACATGCGCGTTGGGCCGAAGGTCGCCGGTGCCGCGCAAGCGCCGCAAAAGACACGCAATTTTGCCGCCCGCCGGGCGCCGCGCGGGGGCCGCGGCGCGTTGACAGCCCACCCCCTACCCCCTATC
>SBBV01000154.1 GCA_005240015.1 Candidatus Odyssella thessalonicensis
CGCGAAGCCCTTCTTCGGCACGGCGCGACGGCAGCGACTCCGCCTCGCCGGTCGTGATCCTGTCGGTCGGCCGCGCCGTGCCGAAGAAGGGCTTCGCGACCTTGCTGGCCGCCCTCGCGCGCCTGCCGAAGGCGCTTGCCTGGCGCTTCGAGCACATCGGCGGCGGGCCCGACTTGCCGCGGCTCAAAGCCGAAGCGGAACGGCTCGCGGTCGCCGGCCGCGTCACGTGGCATGGCGGACAGGCGCAGGCGGCGGTGCTCGATGCCTATCGCCGCGCCGATCTCTTCGCGCTGGCGAGCCGCGTCGCCGCCGATGGCGACCGCGACGGCCTCCCCAATGTGCTGATGGAGGCGCAAAGCCAGGCGCTCCCCTGCGTCGCCACCAGGGTCTCGGCCATTCCCGAGCTGATCGCTGAAGGCGAAACGGGCCTCCTCGTTCCGCCCGACGACGCGACAGCGCTCGCGGTCGCGCTCGAGCACCTCATTCGCGAGCCCAGCCTGCGCGCGCGGCTCGGCGCCGCCGGCCAGGCCAAGATCCGCGCCGCCTTCGACCACGAACGCGCCATCGGCGACCTCGCCCGCCGGTTCGGGCTTTAGCCGATGCGCGTCGCCTTCTACGCGCCGCTGAAGCCGCCCTCGCACCCGGTGCCCTCGGGCGACCGGCGCCTCGCGCGGCTGCTGCTCCAGGCGCTTCGCAGCAAGGGCCACGACGTGCGCGTCGTCTCCACCTTCCGCTCGTTCGAGGGCAAGGCCGACCGCGCGAAGCAGGCCGAGATCAGGCGGCGCGGCGGCGCCGAGGCGAAGCATCTGCTGCGCACGACGCTGCAGCGCTGGCGGCCCGATCTGTGGTTCACCTACCACCTCTATCAAAAGGCGCCGGACTGGCTGGGGCCGCCGATCGCGAAGACGCTCGGCATCCCCTATCTCGTGGCCGAGGCGGCCTATGCACCGCGTCGGTCGAAGGGCCGCTGGGATCAGGGCCTCGCCGCGGTCGCCGCCGCGCTGCGCCGGGCCGATACGGCGCTCATGCTCAATCCCAACGATGAGGAATGCGTGGCGCCCTTGCTGCGCAAGCGCGCCGGCGCCATCCACGCGGTGCACGATTTCCTGGTGACGGGGAAAGACTTCGTGCCTTGGATCCGGCGCGCGCCGACCCGTCCGGCAGCGGTCGAGCCGCTGCTGCCATTCCTGGAAACCGCGCCGTATCGGCGCGCCTTCCGACAACGCGAACGCTACCGCCGGGCGGTCGCACGGCGGTTCCGCATTCCTGCGACGTCGCCCTGGCTCCTCGCCGTCGGCATGATGCGCGCGGGCGACAAGCTCGCGTCCTATCGCCTGCTCGCCCGCGCTCTCGTCGGCCTCGCGGATCGGCGCTGGCGCCTGCTCGTCGTGGGCGACGGTTCCGCGCGCGACGCGGTCGAAAGAAGCTTTGCCCCGCTGCGCCGGCGCGTCCACTTTCTCGGCACACTTGGCGAGGCCGACTTGATTCCGCTCTACGCCGCCAGCGATCTCTATCTCTGGCCCGCAATCAACGAGGCGGTCGGGATGTCGATCCTCGAAGCCCAGGCGGCGGGGCTCCCGGTCGTGGCGGGCAATGTCGGCGCCATCGGCGTGATCGTGGCGCCCGGCGTATCGGGGCAGTTGGTGCCGGTCGGGCGAATGCAGCCGTTTCGCCGCGCCGTCGCGGCGCTGCTGGCGCAGCCGAAGCTCCGGCAGGAAATGGCGAAAGGCGCCATCGCGGGGACCACTCTGTTTCACGATATCGATTTGGCGGCACAACATCTCGACTCTGTGCTCGCAGGCGCGGTCGCGCGCATGAAGAAGCGGCGATGAGCGCGATCCTGTTCATCCGCCACGGACCCACGGATTGGAACATGCAGGGCCTTATCCAGGGCCAGAGCGACATTCCGCTCTCGGAGGAGGGACGCGCCGAGGTGCGGCGCTGGTCGCTGCGCGCTGAATTCGCGAAGTTCGACTGGTACGCGAGCCCGCTCTTGCGCGCGCGCGAGACGGCCGAGCTGCTCGGCTGCGCCGATTGCCGCTATGAGCCCCGGCTCATGGAGGCGAACTGGGGCGAGTGGGAGGGCTGGTCGCTCGAGCGGTTGCGCCAGGATATCGGCGAGATCTTCGCGGCGATGGAGGCGCAGGGGCTCGATCTCAAGCCGCCCGGCGGCGAATCGCCGCGCATGGTGAGGGCGCGGCTTGCCGCCTGGCTCGCCGAGGTGGCGCCGGCGCAGCGGCCGATCGCGGCCGTGTGCCACGCCGGCGTCGTGCGCGCGGCCTATTCGCTCGCCACCGGCTGGGACATGAAGAAGAAAGCGCCGCTGGCCCGGCCGCACGCTTTCGCGCATCTTTACGAGCTGTCGCCCACCGGCATGCTGGCCGTGAGCGAGCTCAACATTTCGCTGCTCGCTCTCGACGAGCCCGATCCCTACGATCCCCACGATGGCTGACATCGGCCGCGCCTTCATCTGGGTCCAGCACCTGCTCGGCATCGGCCACCTGATGCGGGCGGCCCATCTCGCGCGCCATCTCGCGAGCAGGGGCTGGCAGGTGGAGATGGCGAGCGGCGGCGCCGCGCTGCCCGATCTCGATGTCGGGCGCGCGCGTTTCCACCAGCTGCCCCCGCTGAAGGCGGCGGACACCGCATTCAGCGGCCTCGTCGATCTCGACGGCAATCCGCCGAGCGATGCGTTCAAGGCGGCGCGGCGCGATCTGCTGCTGCGCCTGTTCGCCGCCGCCGAGCCCGATGTCGTCATCCTCGAGCATTTTCCGTTCGGCCGCCGCCAGCTGCGCTTCGAGCTCGACATGGTGCTGGCGGCGGCGACGCAGAGCTCGGCGCGGCCGATCCTGCTCTCGTCGGTGCGCGACATCCTCGTCGAGCGCCGACCCGAGCGCGAAGAAGAGACCGTGGCCGCGGTCGCCCGCTTCGATGCGGTGCTCGTGCACGGCGATCCCGCGCTGGTCCCGCTCGAGGCGAGCTTTACCGCCGCGCCGCGCATCAAGAGCAAGCTGGTCTACACGGGTTACGTCGGCGGCAGCGCGCCTGCCCCATCGCCGCCCTTGGGCGACGGCGACAACGAGATCATCGTCTCGGTCGGCGGCGGCGCCGTCGGCGACAAGATCACCGAGACGGCGCTGGCGGCCGCGCACTCGCTTCCGCATGTGCGCCGCTGGCGCATCCTGATCGGCGCCAATGCCGGCCCGCGCCTCCTGCGCAAGGCGCGGGCGCGCGCGCCGGCCTGGGTCGTCGTCGAGCCGGCGCGGCGCGATTTCCGCGGCCTGCTCGCGCGCGCCGCCGTCTCCGTCTCGCAGGCCGGCTACAACACGGTCGTCGACGTGCTCGCGGCTGGCGCACGGCCGGTGCTGGTGCCGTTCTCCACCGAGCGCGAGACGGAGCAGACGCTGCGCGCCGAGCGCCTGGCCCAGCGCGGCCTGGCGCGCGTGCTGCCCGAGGCGGCGTTGACGCCGGATCGCCTCGCCGCCTTCGTCGCCGAGGCGCTCGCCATGCCGCGCCCGCTCGGCAAGGTGAAGATCGACGGCGAGGCTGAGACCGAGCGCATCCTGAGCCGCGCGCTCGCCTGGCGGCGCGGGGTGCGGGCATGAGCGAAGCGTTGGCCTGGGCCCGCCTCGATGCCGAGCTCGCCGCCTGGAAGGCCGCGGGCCGCACGGCCACGCTCTGGTGGCGCGACGACGACGCCGGCGACGCCACGCCGGCACTGCATCGGCTCGTGGCGCTGGCCCAGCGCCACCGCGCGCCGCTTGCACTCGCCGTGGTGCCGGCTTGGGCGACGCCCGCGCCGCGTGCCGCCGTCGCCGGCGCCAACGGGCTCGTCACCGTGCTGCAGCACGGCTACGCCCACGCCAATCACGCGCCCCTCGGCGAGAAGAAGAACGAGCTCGGCCCCGAGCGGCCGGCGCCGGTCGTCGTCGCCGAGATCGCTCAGGGCTGGCAGCTGCTCGAGCGGCAGTTCGGCGAGAGCTTCTGGCCGGCGCTGGTGCCGCCGTGGAACCGCATGGCGCCGTACCTGCCTCCATTCCTCGCCGAGCTGCGCTTTCGCGGGCTCTCGCAGTTCGGGCCGCGCGCCCGCCGCCAGCCGGTGCGCGGCCTCACGCAGGTCAACACGCATCTCGACATCGTCCATTGGAAAGGACCGGCGCCGCGCTTCGCCGGGACCGCCAAGCTGGTCGAGGACTTCGCCGCGCAGCTCGAGGCACGGCGCCTCGGGACGGCCGATCCCGGCGAGCCCACGGGCCTTTTGACGCACCACGCTGCGCACGATGAAGCCTGCTGGGCCTTTCTCGACGCGCTGTTTGAACGCGTCGCGCGCGCAGAGGCCGCAGAATGGCTCCCGGCGCCGTACGTATTCTGCGATGGTGCTGCCGCATGAGCGTCCATCGCTATCCCTCACGCGCGCTCTACGGCGATTTCGCCCGTGCCGGTATCGGGCTCGCGCTGTGCCTGGGCGCGCTCGCCATCGCCGACTTCGGCGGGTTCACGGCATGGTTGTTCGGCGTTTGTGCCATAATATTCCTGCTGTTCGGATTAAGGACCCTCCTGCGGTCGGTAACCAATTATGAATTGACCGACACCGGTTTGACGCGGTTCTATGCTACCGGGTTCGGGCGAACCGAACGCGCCCTGGCGTGGCAGGGGCTTAACCAGCTCAAGCTGCGTTTTTTTCCCGCCAAGCGCGACCGGTCACAAGGCTGGATGGAAATGACGCTGGCGGGCGACGGGGCGCGGATGCGGCTCGACTCGACGCTCGGGGATTTCGACGCGATCGTGCGC
>SBBV01000569.1 GCA_005240015.1 Candidatus Odyssella thessalonicensis
ACCACCGCATCCTCCACTACCCCGACGCCTCGCCGCCGTTCAGCAAGCCGCCGGTTGCGTTCCCGGTGCCGGAGGGCCTCGAGGAGGCTCCCGCGAATGGCGGGCTCGAGGCGCTGGCGCATGTCGGCCGCGGCTTCCTCGTGGCGATCGCCGAGCGCATGACGGCGGGTGGCGGCGCGCTGGCCGCCTGGGTGGGGCGCGGCGGCGTGTGGGAGCCGTTCGGCTATGTGCGGAAGCCCGGGATGCGCGTGACCGACGCCGCGCTCCTGCCCGGCGGCGATCTGCTCGTGCTCGAGCACCGCTACAATGCGGCTTCCGGCAGCATCGTGCGCTTCGTGCGCGTGGCGCGCACCGCGATCGCGCCGCGCCGGCGCGTCGCGGGCCGCGAGCTCGCACTCCTGGAGCCGCCGCTCACCACCGAGAATTTCGAAGCCGTCGCGGTCCGCCGCGGCGAGGGGCGCGAAACGCTGATCTACGTGTTGTCCGACGACAACTTCAATCCGCTGCAGCGCACGCTCTTGATGATGTTCGCCATCAAAGAGGAGCCGGTGCCCGCGCCTCCGGCCCCCGAACCCGAACCGAAGCCGCCCGCCGAGCGATAGACCCGTGCGACCCGAGGGACGGCGGCGAGGTGATCCGCACAGCGGGTGATTCCGTAGAATACCAGGACCACAATCCCAGGTGCGGGGGAGTGAGATGGGTGCCTCCAGTCGCGGTTTTCTGCTGATCGCCGACATCACCGGCTATACCCGGTTTCTCCAGGGCTCGGAGCTCGATCACGCGCGCGGCGTGCTCGAACGGCTGTTCGGCGCCTTGCTCGAGGGCCTCAAATCACCGTTCACGCTCTCGAACGTGCAGGGCGATGCCATCCTGGCCCATGCGCCGGCCGCGGCCGTCCCGGCCGGGGACCAGGTGCTCGACACCGTCGACGCGCTCTATTGCGGTTTTGCCGGCGCGCTCGAAGACATGATCCGCAACACGACATGCCGCTGCGCCGCCTGCCGCAACATCGCGGGCCTCGACCTGAAGCTATTCCTCCATTTCGGCGAATATGCCGAGCAGACCATCGCCGGCCGGCAAGAGCTGAGCGGCCCGGAGGTGATCCGCATCCATCGACTGCTCAAGAACAACATCACCGCGGCCACCGGCGTTCGCGCCTATGCCGCCTTCACCGATGCCGCTGCGTCGGCAATCGGCATCACAGCCTACTTCGCCGAGGCGCGGCCGCACGCCGAGAGCGATGCGCAATTCGGCGAGACCTCGCTCCGCATCGTCGACATGCGGCCGGTGTGGGAGGCGCGCAAGACGCAGCGCCTCGACGTGGTCGGCGAAAACGAGCCGCGCTGGATCCCCGACCTCGTCAAGGACGTGCCGGCACCGCCCGATCGCGTCTGGCATTATCTCACCCACCCCGATCAGCGCGCCGGCTGGGTTCCCGACGTGGCGCGCTTTATGCGGAGCAAGACGCGGGACGGGCGCGCCGGGGTCGGCACGGTCGATCACTGCGCGCACGGCAGCGGGCAGGTGATGCAATTCACCATCGTGGACTGGCGGCCGGGTCAGCACGTGACCTACCACCTCGCCATGCCCATGGCCGGGTGGATCAAGTACACGATCTTCCTCGCACCCTCCGCCTCGGGAACGCGAATTTCGGTGCGCATCGCCCGGCCCGCGGCGCCGACGGCGCTACGGCGCTGGCTGCTGCGGCGCATGCTGCGCAAGATGGTCGCGGGCGTCGAGGGTATGTGGCGCGTCTCGCTCGACAATCTGGTCGCGCTGGCCGAGCGTCACGCGGCCGGGATGCCATCGGCGGCGCCGGCCGCAAGCGTGCCCGTGCCCTCGCCGCGCGTGTTCGTCGAAGCGAGCCTCGCGGCAGCCGCGGCGCCGTCCCGCATATGAAAAACGCGCCCTGAGGCGCGTTTCTCGCTTCCGCGGATCGACGTCGCGCTAGGCTGCCGCGGCCGCGCGCTTTTCCTTGGCGCGCTCGACGCGGCGCTTCAGGCGCTTGGCCTCGGCCGAAAGCTTCGAGTCGGGCGTGTCGATGAGATAGGCGTCGATGCCGCCATTGTGCTCGATGGTGCGCAGGCCGGCGATCGAGATGCGCAGCTTCACCGGCAGGTTGAGGCTGTCGCTCCAGAGCGAGGCCGTCTGGAGGTTCGGCAGGAAGCGGCGCTTGGTGCGGCGCTTCGAGTGGCTGACATTGTGGCCGACAAGCGGATCCTTGCCGGTGATGACGCAGCGGCGGGCCATGGCGTAGTCCTAGGCTATTGATATCGCTTTGGAAAACAGTATGCCGGGCAAAGCCTTCGCAAGCGAAGGTGGCCCGGCGCTGGCGGGATGACTAGCCCGATCTCGCGGCAAGGTCAATGCCGCGAGCGTCGCGGCGGCGACGCCTAGCCGCGCTTCTTGCTCCTGTCGATGAACGCGTCGGTCGCGCGGTCGGCCGCGGCACCGGGCGTCATGCGCCCTTCCGCGACGGCCGCTTCGAGCTTCCTCAACTCGGCGCGGACCCCTTCATGCTCGCGCAGCTGCGCCATCAAGCCTTCGGAAATCTCGCTCCACATCCAGGCGCGCGCCTGGTCGGCGCGCCGGCGCTCGAGGAAGCCGCCCTTCGCCGCACCCGTGCGGTAGCGCTCGACCGCGCTCCACACCTCGGCGATGCCCTTGCCGGTGACGGCGGAGGTCATCAGCACCGAGGGCGTCCAGCCCGGGACCATCGGGCGCAGCAGGCGCAGGGCGTGCTGATATTCGGACTGCGTGCGGCCGGCGGCGGCGGCGAGATCGCCGTCGGCCTTGGTTACGACCATGAGGTCGGCAAGCTCGACGATGCCGCGCTTGATGCCCTGCAGCTCGTCGCCGCCGGCCGGGGCCAGCAGCAAGAGGAACATGTCGACCATGTCGGCGACCGCCGTCTCGGACTGCCCGACTCCGACCGTCTCGACGATGATGACGTCGAAGCCGGCGGCCTCGGCCACGAGCATGGCCTCGCGCGTGCGCCGCGCGACGCCGCCGAGCGTGGTTCCGGCCGGCGAGGGCCGGATGAACGCCGCTTCGCTGCGCGCCAGGTGCTCCATGCGCGTCTTGTCGCCGAGGATGGAGCCGCCGCCGCGCTTCGAGCTCGGATCGATCGCGAGCACTGCGATGCGGTGACCCTCGCCGATCACGTGCAAACCGAACGCCTCGATAAAGGTGGACTTGCCGACGCCGGGCACGCCG
>SBBV01000527.1 GCA_005240015.1 Candidatus Odyssella thessalonicensis
CGCGGCCTTGGCCGATGCGCTTAGCGAAATCGGGGACATCGACGAAGCGCTCGCGCGCTACGAGCGCCAGCGGCTCAGATTCGGCGCCGAGATCGTGGCGCACGGCCGCCGGCTCGGCACGCTGCTCGACGGCAGGAAGATCCCGCCCGCGCAAGGGACCGGCGACGACGCCTATCGCGACCCCAAGCGCGTGCTCGCCGATTACGGCGCACCGCACCTCGTCCACGACCTCACCGCGCGCGATCTCGTGGCGTAGGCGCCTCGCGCTTCATCCATCCTTCGAGGGCCGCCCGAAGTCGGGCGGCCACCTCAGATGGGGCTCCCGATTTGCAGCCAGAGCCTCATCCTGAGGCGCGCCGCGCAGCGGCGCCGCGAAGGATGGATGCAGGACGAGGCGCCGCCGCGATGAACACGGCGTCGTCCCCGCTGTTCACAGGCGGTGGATAGCGGAAGAAGAAATCCTCGTTGTCGCCGCGGGCGATTACGCTAGCTTCGCGCCGAACCTCACTGCGCGAGAAGGACGGGGCATCATGGCGGACGGAACCGGCGCGATCGAGCACAGCAAGAAGGCCAAGGCGGGAGCCATCGCGGCCGACGTGCTGCGGAAATACATCGAGCGCATCGAGCGTCTCGAGGAGGAGAAGAAGGCGCTCGCCGGCGACATCCGCGAGATCTACGCCGAGGCCAAGGGCAACGGCTTCGAGCCGCGCGTCATGCGCAAGGTCGTCTCGCTGCGCAAGATGAAAGCCGCCGACCGCGAGGAGGAAGAGGCGCTGCTCGAGGTCTATCGCACGGCGGTGGGCGTGTAGGCGGCGGCGCCTAGTGGATGAGCCTTCCCGCGCCCGCGTCGGGCACCACGAGGCCGATCGCGGTGATCTGCTTGTCGAGATCGGCCTTCCACATCTGGCGCAGCTCTTCGTTGCCCCAGCGGCGGATGCCGTACATGACACCGAGGTCGCTGAACTTCGACTTGGCGGCGCCGAAGGTGTCGAGCGCATGCGGATACCACTTGTCGACGGTGGCCTGCGCCTCGGCCGGGCCGGCCTTGGCGAGGTCCTGGTAGCGCGGGTTCGTGACGAGGTCCTTGATGCGGCGCGCGCCGAACGAGGCGTGGAAGCGCTCCTCGTGCACCATCGTCGTCATCTCGCGCGCGAACGGCGCGAAGCTCGAATCCTCGAACGCGCGCAGGTGGTACCAGGCGACGTGGTCCATCAGGAAGCAGAAGCCGCAGAGATCGGCCCAGCTCGTGAACGGCACGTTGAACGCGTGCAGCGGATGCTCGCCCATCCTGGCGGCGAGCAGGCGGTCGGCGTAGGCCTCGCCCTCGGGGCCGAACGTGCGCAAGAGGCGGCTGTCGATGAAGCCCTGATGCGCCTCGTCGGCGCAGATCT
Source organism: Candidatus Odyssella thessalonicensis (assembly GCA_005240015.1). Taxonomy (GTDB): domain Bacteria; phylum Pseudomonadota; class Alphaproteobacteria; order Bin65; family Bin65; genus SBBV01. The sequence goes on from SBBV01000527.1 coordinate 1,392, forward strand.
GCGCCTGCGCGAAGCGGTCTTCGGCGGTCGGGCCCTTGTTGATCCACTCCTGATGCTGCTCGACCGAGGCGAATTCGGTCGAGACCAGCGCGTAGACGATCTTGAGCAAGGTCTCGCGGTACTCGGCCGGCATCTGCTCGACCGTCTCGACCTTGCGCATGCCCTTCAGCTCGCCCCACATCACGCTGCGGGAAACGGCCATTGCCCGGATCTCCTCGTGATTCAAACGATCTTTAGACCCTAGCGCGCCGGCGCGTGAGCGGCAACCTCACGCCTGCTTGGCTTGGATGATGCTGCGGCGGATGGCGCGCGTGCGCGTGAATTTGTCGAACAGCGTGGCGCCGTCGCCCTTCCTGATCGCGCGCTGCATCACCGAGAGGTCCTCGTTGAAGCGGCCGAGCATCTCGAGCACGGCCTCCTTGTTGGTGAGGAACACGTCGCGCCACATCGTGGGATCGGAGGCGGCGATGCGCGTGAAATCGCGGAAGCCGCCGGCCGCGAACTTGATCACGTCGCCCTTGATGTCGCCCTCGAGGTCCACCGCCGTGTCGACGATCGTGTAAGCGATGAGGTGCGGCAGGTGTGACGTGATCGCGAGCACGAGGTCGTGGCGCTCGGCGTCCATGGTCTCGACATGCATGCCGGCCCGGCGCCAGAGATTGCGCACGGTGCGCACGGCCTTGGCGTCGCTGCCGGGCGGCGGCGTCAGGATGCACCAGCGCTGATGGAACATCTCGGCGAAGCCGGCCTCGGGACCGGAATGCTCGGTGCCCGCGACCGGATGGCCGGGTACCGCGTGCACGTGCTTCGGCAGCGCCTTCACCATCGCATCGCGCGCCAACGTCTTGCAGGAGCCGACATCGGTGACGATGGCGCCGGCCTTCAAATGCGGCGCGATCCCTTCGCAGACCGGCCCGATCGCCAGCATCGGCACACACACCACGACGAGATCGGCGCGCTCGACGCTCTTGCCGACATCGCTTTCGGCGCGGTCGATGAAGCCGAGCTCGAGCGCCTTGGCGCGGACCGCGGGCTTGGCGTCGTGGCCGACGATCTCGCCGGCGAGATGCTGCTTCTTCAGCACCCAGCCGAGCGAGGAGCCAACCAGGCCCAGGCCGATCAGCGTCACGCGATCGAAATGGACCGGCGCGCCGGTGCTGCGCGGCATGGATCAGCGTTTGATGAAGTCGGCGAGCGCCGCGACCGTGGCGCGCATCTCGGCCTCGGATCCGATCGTGGCGCGCAGGCAATCGGGCAAGCCGTAGCCGGCGACCTTCCGCAGGATGATGCCGCGCTTCAGCAGGAACTCGTTGGCGGCGTTGGCGTCCCTGCCGTTGGCCTTGGGGAAGCGCACGAGCACGAAATTGCCGACCGAGGGCGGCGCCTCGAGACCGAGCTTCTTCACTTCGGCCGAGAACCAGGCGAGCCAATGGTCGTTGAGCGTGCGCGCCTGGTCGACATGCGCCACGTCCTGAAGCGCGGCCACGCCCGCCGCCTGCGCCGGCAGCGTCACGTTGAACGGCCCGCGCGTGCGGTTGATCGCGTCCACGACCGACGCCGGGCCGTACATCCAGCCGAGGCGCAAGCCGGCGAGGCCGTAGATCTTGGAGAAGGTGCGCGTCATCACGACGTTGGGCGCCTTGGCGGCCAGCTCCATGCCCGAAGTGTAGTCGTTGCGTGTCACGTATTCGGCGTAGGCCGCGTCGATGACCAGGAGAACGCGCTCGGGCAGCGCCTTGTGGAGGCGCTCGATCTCGTCCTTGGTGAGATAGGAGCCGGTCGGATTGTTCGGATTGGCCTGGAAGACGATGCGCGTCCTGTCGCTGAGCTTCGCGATCAGCGCATCGACGTCGGCGCGGAGATCCTTCTCCTTCGCTACGACGGGCTTCGCGCCGGCCGCCAGCGTCGCGATCGGATACATCGCGAACGCATGCTCGGTGAACAGCACCTCGTCGCCGGGGCCGGCATAAGCCTTGCACAAGAGCCCGATCAGCTCGTCCGAGCCGTTGCCGCAGACGACGCGCGCCGGGTCGAGCCCGTGATGCTTGGCGATGGCGGTGCGGAGATCGACCGAGGCGCCGTCGGGATAACGGTTGAGCGTCTCGGCCATCGCGCGATAGGCCGCGATCGCGCGCGGGCTGGGGCCCAGCGAGCTCTCGTTGGAGGCGAGCTTCATCGGCTCGGCGTGGCCTTCGGCCTTGGAGTCGCCGGGGATGTAGGGGGCGATGTCGAGAATGCCGGGACGAGGCTGGGGTCCGCTCATGGGCGCAGGGCGAATTCGACGGCGCGCGGGCCGCTCGGATCAAGAGGTCGGGGATAGGCGCCGAGCCAGACCGCGCCGGCCGCGCCAAGACGAGGATCGTCGGGCCTCAAATACTCCGCGTGGGCGAAAAGCGAAAGGCCCTTGGCCCCGGTCTCGAAGCAGGCGGTGATTGCGCCGGCCGGCGCCTTCGCGGCGGCGGCGAGCGTCACGTCGTCGCCCGAGGGATCGACGATGCCCCGTCCCACCACCAGCGCATCGACGGCGGAGAGGCCGGGCACCGCGAAGAACGGCAGGCGGCTCAGCACGAAGACCGGCGCGCCCTTCCGCCGCGCCTCGATCAGCGGCGGCAGCCAGGGCGCGCCGCCGAACGGCGTCGGCGCCGGCACCACCGCCAGCTCGGCCGCGCCGGCGACGACCTTGCCCACCGCCTCGACCGCGCTCGCGGCCGCCGGCCGGTTGCGCGGGCAGAAATGGAGCGTCGCCTCCCACTCCACGGCGGGGTCGGCGGCGATGCGGAGGCCGCCCTGGCGCTCGTAGGAGGCCGCCATGATCGCGCGCCAGATGCGGAGGATGCGGTCCTTTTCGTCCGAGTCGGACGGGCGCGCGAGCAGGCGCCGCATGATCTGCGCCTCGCGCGCGGGCCGGTAGATCGGCGCGTCGCTCGTGCTCTTGCTGCGCCCGACCTCGGCCACGAGCTCGCCGCGGCGCACGACGAGGTCGAGCAGCCCGTCGTCGACGGCGTCGATCGCGCGGCGTAACTCTTCGAGCGGCGGCAAGGTGTTGGGCATGGCCGCAA
>SBBV01000524.1 GCA_005240015.1 Candidatus Odyssella thessalonicensis
CCCTGGCCTGACCGCTGCGGTCAGACCAAGTGTCACCCATGTCCCCGAACGACTGTCACCTATGTCCCCGGTCCGTACATAATCGCGGGGGAGGGAATCTGCGGTTATCGCGCGTAGCGCTGGACGAAGGATTGCGGCAGGCGCAGGCCACTGCCGCCGTCGATGACGACGCACTCGCAGTTGGGGCGGCTCATGTTGCGGCAGCCCTGCAGCGCGCGCTCCTGCAGCAGCGCGCCGCTGCGCGCGCTCCACATGTAGGCGCCGCCGATCACCGCCTTCTCCGGCGTCGAGGCGGCCCAGTTCACGCACACCGCGAGCGCGCTCACATCGGCGCCGGAGGCGAGCGCCTGCTCGCCCTCCATCTTGATGTTGGTCGACATCGCCGCGCCCTTGATCAGGCGGTACATCAGCGCGGTGAGCTCGGCCTGCGAATAGCGGCGCTCGGGCTCGGCCGGACGATCCGCACCGGGGCGATCCCGGCCGGGACGATCGGCGCCCGGGCGGTCGGCGCCGGGGCGGTCCGCGGCCGGCTGCGCCTCGAGCGAGACCGCGACGTAGCGGTGCTCGGCGCCCGCCGCCTGGCCGCCGTGCTGGATGATGCGGATGCGGTCGGCGGGCACGCCGCGCGACATCAGGAACGCGCGCACCGCGTCGAGACGCGCCGCGCGCAGGCGCGCGGCCTCGGTGCCGAGCCCCTCGCTGCGCTCGGCGGCGGCGATCAGCGTGATCCGGTAGGCGGCGCTGGCGCGCGCGTCGGCGACCAGGCGCTCGAGCGCGGCCATCGCCGAGGGCTCGAGCTGCGCGCTCTTGTGGCCGAAGTAGAGCGCGCCGCGGTTGCGGTCGGCGATGTACCAGGAGGGACGGGCGGCGCCCGCGGCCTTCATCCGCTCCTCCTCGGCCTTGCGCCGCTCCTCTTCGGCCCGGCGCTTGTACTCTTCGTCCTTGCGCTTGTGCTCCTCGTCGGCGCGGCGCGCCTCTTCGTCGGCCTTCCGACGCTCTGCGTCGGCGCGCTGCGCGTCCTCCTCGGCCTTCCGACGCTCCGCGTCGGCGCGGCGCTTCGCCTCCTCTTCGGCGCGGCGCTTCGCATCCTCGTCGACGCGGCGGCGCTTGGCCTCGTCCTCGGCGCGACGCCTGGCCTCGTCCTCGGCGCGACGCTTGGCCTCGTCGTCGCCGCGGCGCTTTGCATCCTCGTCGGCCCGGCGCTTTGCATCCTCGTCGGCGCGGCGCTTCGCGTCTTCGTCGGCGCGGCGCTTCTGCTCGCTGTCGGCGCGGCGCTTCGCTTCCTCGGCGCGGCGCTTGGCTTCGTCCTCTTGGATGCGCCGCTTCTCGTCCTCGGCGCGGCGCTTCGCTTCCTCTTCCGCCGCTGCCCTGCGCCGCGCTTCTTCCTCGGCCGCCTTCCGACGCTCCGCGTCGGCGCGCTTGGCCTCTTCCTCGGCCTTGCGCTTGGCTTCCTCGCTCGGCGAGTTGAGCGTGTAGCCCGGAATGTCGATGCCGCCCACGCCGAGATACGCGGCCGCGGCGCCGCCGGCGAGCAGCAGCACGGCGAGGCCGGCATAGACCGGCAGCCCGCGCCGGCGCTTCATCGGCGGCTCGCCGCTGATCGTGCGATGGCTCTCGCCGCCGCGCGCGCCGGCCGCGTAGGTGCCCGGCCGCGTGCCGGCGAGCAGCGTCGGCGCGGCCGCATCGGGGCGGCGCACGGTGGCGCGCGCGCCGGTATCGGCGAGCAGCGCGCGGAAATCGGCGATCGACTGCGGGCGGTCCTCGGCGCTCACCATGAGCGCGCCCTCGATCGCGCGCGCCAATTGCTTCGAGGCGCGCTGGCGCAGGGTCGCGAAGCCCTGCGCGGCCGGATCGGGCTGGCCCTTGTATTGCGCCGAGAGGCGCTTGGTCGAGGTCGGCGGGCGGTGGCCGACGAGGCAGCGGAACAGCACCGCGCCGATCGCGTAGATGTCGGTCCACGGGCCCTGGTCGCCGCCGCGCTCGTACTGCTCGAACGGGGCATAGCCGTCGGTGACGACGGCCGTCATCGACTGGCTGTGATGGCCGAGCGCCTGGCGCGCCGAGCCGAAGTCGATCAAGACCGGCGTGCCGTCGTTGCGGATGAAGATGTTGTCGGGCTTGATGTCGCGGTGGAGCAGCCCCGCCTTGTGCACGGCCTCGACGCCGTCGAGCAGCGGCTCCAGGAAATCGCGCACCTCGCTCTCTTCGAGCTGGATGGCGCCCGCGGTCACCTGCGAGAGCGTCTGGCCCTGCTGGTACTCCATCACGAGATAGGCGGTGCCGTTCGCCTCGAAGTAGTTGAGCGAAGGCACGATGTTGGGATGGCGCAGGCGGACGAGCAGGTTCGCCTCCTGGCGGAAGCGCGTGAGGCCCCATTCGTAGTCGCCGCGCGTGTTCTCGCTGACCGGCTGGACGGTCATGCCGTCGCGCTCGCGCACCGCGAGCGAGCTCGGGAGATACTCCTTGATCGCGACCGCGCGCTCGGTGACCTCCTCGCGCGCCATGTAGGTGATGCCGAAGCCGCCGGCGCCGAGCACGCGCTCGAGCGTGTAGTTGTGCAGCCGCGTCCCCTCCGGCAGGGCGGCCCGATGTTCCGACGACGATGCGGTGTCCGAGCGCGACATTTCCATTCCTTCCGTTGGCGTGCCCCGGGGCCCCGCAATCCGGCCGGCGCAGTCTCGCAATCGTAAGTCAAATGCGCCTCAAGAGTAAGTGATAGCCATCACGATTAGGGAAAGAGTTTTGCCGCCGCCGGGCGCAACCGGCGTGCCCGCCACTCGAGGCGAAGTGTCTCCATTGTCAACGGTTGTCGTGCGCGGTGCTGGCGCAAGCGCTGCGCGCGGCCTAGGCTTGTCGACGCAATGGTACGCGGCATGCTGATGGGCGATGACTCGCAGCGATCGACGGCGGAGCGCGGGCCGGCGGTAAGCTTCGGCCGGCTGCGCACGGGCCTGCTCTGGTTCGCCGGCGCGTTCGTCGTGGCGCTGGTCGCGATCCAGGCGGCCGCCTATTGGGTGCGTTACGACGCAGCCATCGAGACGGCCGAGCGGCGCGCCGACAATCTGGCGCTGATCCTGAAGGAGCACATCGAGCAGACGGTGGCCGCGGCCGACGCGGCGCTGCGCCAGATCGTGATCCAGAATCGCCGGCTGGGCGGTCCGGAGGGCTCCCCCGCGGAGTGGACGGCGCTGCTCGATGCGGCGCGGTCGGGCCTGAGCAGTGTCGGCTCGCTGTCGATCACGGATCAGGCCGGAATCATCCGCCATTCGACGATCCGCATGATCGTCGGCCAGTCGCGCGCCGAGAATTTCGTCGTCCGCACGCTCAAGGAGACTCCCACGGCCGGCCTCGTGGCCGACACGCCGTTTCGCGCGCTGACCACGGGCGAGATGCTGATGCCGGTCGGCCGGCGGCTCGAGGACGGCCGCGGCGGCTTCCAAGGCGCCGTCGTCGCCACGATCGAGCTGGCACTCCTGCGCGAGTTCTACCGGTCGGTGGCGGCGGGATCGGGCGCTGTCGTACGCGTCCTGCATCCGAGCGGCGTCGTCTTCTTCCGCGAGCCGTCGCGCACCGACCCCGTCGGCCAGGCGGTCGCAGACGATCCGGCATACCGCCTCCACCGCGCCGGCAGGACGGCGGCGCGCATCACCGCGCCGATCGAGCGCGACGGTGCCGTCTACATATCGGCGTTCTACACCACGAACGCGCCACCGCTGATCGTGGCGGTGTCGCTGCGCCGCGCGGACGTGCTCGAGACCTGGTTCCAGGATCTCGCCTTGGGCGCCGGCGTCACGGCGCTCTTCGGCGTGGCGCTGCTGTTCGCGGCCTGGCAGATGCGCCGCCACCTCGCCGCGCGCGAAGCCGCCGAGCGCATCGGCGCCCGACGCCAGCGCGAGATGGCGATCGCGCAGACGATCGCGAACTTCGGCTCGCTGGCGATCGACGTGCCGGGCGGGACGGTGCGGCCCTCGCCCCAGTTCAACCGCATCGTCGGCTGGCCGGCCGAGCGCGAGACGGCGTCGCTCGAGGAGTTCCTGGCGCTGGTCGAGGAGAAGGATCGCGCAAAGCTGCGCGATGCATTCATCGGCTGCAGCCGCGAGGGCGGCAGCTATCGGCTCGAGTTCGGCCTGCGGCGCGCGGACGGCGAGGTGTGCCGCTTCTGGTCGGAAGGCTTCTGGCACAATGCCGGCGCGAGCGGCCCGTCCGAGATCGTGGCCTTCTGCCAGGACGTGACCGAGCGGCGCACCATCGAGGAGCGCCTCAGGCAATCGCAGAAAATGGAGGCCGTGGGCCAGCTCACCGGCGGCATCGCCCACGACTTCAACAATCTCCTGACCGTGCTGCTCGGCGGCGCCGACATGCTGGCCGAGCGCTTGAGGCACGACCCCCAGTTGAAGCGCCAGGCCGAGAATCTGCTCGCGGCGGCGCAGCGCGGGGCCGAGCTGACCCAGCGCCTGCTCGCCTTC
>SBBV01000089.1 GCA_005240015.1 Candidatus Odyssella thessalonicensis
GCGGCGCTGCGTCCAACGGTTCGTGCGCGGCCTCGAGCGGCGTGCCCATGTCCCCGACGTTTGACCTTTCGCACCGACCATAGAAGAGTGAAACGCGGCTTACAATCTGGCCAAGCCCAGCCGCAGCCGCGACCGCCCGGAAGGAGCCGCGCCATCAGGTTCGCCCTCGCCATTGCCGGCATTCTGGGGCTCGCGTTCGCCACCTATCTCATCGCTGCCTCGGGCGCGGCGCAAATCCTCGAAGCCATGCTCGTGATCGGCTGGGGCCTCGTCGCCGTGACGCTGTTCCACGTTGTCCCGATGCATCTGGCGAATCTCTCGTGGCGCGAGCTGCTGCCGCGCGGAGGCCGGCCGGGCGCGGGCGTGCTGCTGTGGATCCGCTGGATCCGCGAGAGCGTCAATACGCTGCTGCCGGTAGGGCAAGTCGGCGGCGACCTCGTCTGCGCCCGGCTCGTTCACCTCAAGGGCGTACCCGCCGTCTCCGCTCTCGCGAGCATGGTCGTCGATCTCACCGTCAGCGTGCTGACGCAGCTCGCCTTCGTCGCGCTGGGACTGGCGCTGCTGCTCATGCGCTCGCTCGAGCCCTCGGTGCTCGCCGTGGCCTGGGGCGTGGCGGCGGGCATGGCCATTCTGCTCGCGCTCATGGCCACGTTCCTGCTCGCACAACGCGCGGGAATGTTCGCGCTCATGACGCGGATTGGCGGCGCGCTGCTGCGGAGCGAAACGAGCCTCCGCCTCGGCGCCAAGGCTGCCGAGATCGACCGCGCCGTGCGCGCGCTCTATCGCGACAGGCGGGCCTTCTGGAGGTCCATGGGCTGGCGCTTCGCCGATTGGATCGCCGGCGCCGGCGAAGTCTGGCTGATCATGTATTTTCTCGGCAAACCGGTCAGCCTCGCGGAGGCGCTGATCCTCGAAGCGCTCGGCACCGGTGTACGCAGCGCCGCCTTCCTGGTGCCGGGCGCGATCGGCATCCTTGAGGGGAGCTTCATCGTGTTCGGCAGCCTGTTCGGGATCTCCGCGGCCGACTCGCTGGCGCTCGCGCTGGCCAAGCGCGTGCGCGAGCTTCTCGTCGGGCTTCCCGGGCTTATCGCCTGGCAGATCGCCGAAGGTCGCCGCCTGATCGGCGACAGCCGCAAGACCGGCGCGCCCGGCGCGCCCTAGCTCCGTTCGATCAGCTCGATCTTGTAGCCGTCGGGATCCTCGATGAAGGCGATGACGGAGCCGCCGTGCTTCATCGGGCCGGGCGGGCGCGGGATCTTGACGCCGGCGGCGGCGAGGCGCTCGCAGGTCTTGTAGATGTCGCGGACCGCGAGCGCCATGTGGCCGAAGCCGCTGCCGATCGCGTAGGGCTCCTTCTGGTCCCAATTGTGCGTGAGCTCGATCACGGCGGTCTCGCTCTCGTCGCCATAGCCGACGAAGGCGAGCGTGAAGCGGCCGCTCTCGTAGTCCTTCCTGCGGATCAGCGTCATGCCGAGCTGGCCGCAATAGAACGCGATCGACTTTTCGAGGTCGAGCACGCGGATCATCGTGTGCAGCATGCGCATGCCGGCCGTATCGGCGGGGCGCGCGAGGGTGCGGGCTTCAGCGCGGTCCATGGCTCTTCCTCCATTGCGCGATGACGTCGAGGATGGTGCGCGCGGCGATGCGGCTCGGGCGCTCGCCGCCGACCGAGAGAAGTTGGACCGCTTCCGCGATTCCGGCAAGCTGTTCCTGGCGTGCCTTGGGGTCGGCGATGAGGCGCGCCACGGCATCGGCAAGCAGCGCCGGCGTGCAGCGGTACTGCAGGAATTCGGGCAGCACCTCGCGGTCGAGCACGAGGTTGACGGCGGAGACGAAGCGCAGCCAGCGGGTCTTCAGCACGAAGCGGAACAGCCCGGCGGCGACCGGATTCACGCGGTACATGACGATCGTGGGCAAGCCGGCAAAGGCGGTTTCGCTCGTGACGGTGCCCGATGCCGCTAGCGCGGCCGTGGCGGCCGCGAAGCCGTCGTACTTGGCGGCGGGATCGCGCAGCACGTGGACGCGCACGGGCCAGGCCTTGGTCTCCGCCTCCACCGTGTCGGCCACGGCGGGCACGGTCGGCGCAATGCAGACAAGGTCGGGAAAGCGCGCCTGCAACAGGATCACGGTCTCGCGGAACACGGACATATGGCGGCGCACCTCGCCGCGGCGGCTGCCGGGCAGCGTGCAAAGCACGGGCGCGTCGGCCGCGATGCCGAGCCGCGCGCGCAGCCCCGCACCGTCGGCAGTCCGACCGACTCGCTCGGCCGCGAGGTGGCCGACGAAGGTGTTGGCGAGGCCGTAGCGGTCGAAGAACTGCGCCTCGAACGGGAAAACGGTGAGAAGATGGGTGAGATAGCGCGAGACCGCGCGCGCGCGCCACGGCTTCCACGCCCAGACCGTAGGCGCCACGTATTGGATGATCGGGAACGGCGCGCCCTTGAGCCGCATGCCGATGCGCTTCGAGAAGCCCTGCGCGTCGATGGTGACGAGCGCGTCGGGGCGCCGCCGGCGGACATCGTCGGCCGCTTCGCGGATCCGGCGCAGCAGCTTGGGCAGGCGCGGTACCACCTCGAAGCCCATCAGCGCCAGCTCCGACATCGGGAACAGCGTCTCGAGGCCTTCGGCCTGCATGCGCTCGCCGCCGATGCCGGCGAAGCGCACCGCGCCGCCGGTCGCCTCCTTCAAGGCCTGCATGAGGTTGGCGCCGAGCTGGTCACCCGAGGGTTCGCCGGCGGTAAGGTAGATCAGCGGCGCTTTCGCGCTCCGCGCCGGCGCGCTCATGGCGCTGGCCTCATGGGAAGCGCCTCACCGCCCGCCCGCCGGCATGCCGACAAGGAAGACCCCGAGCGCATCCGCGCGCGCCGCGGTCTTGGCGCGGTCGATGATGAGCGCACCGCCGGCCTCGAACGCGATGCCGCGCAGGCCCGCCTTCGCCACCGCCTCCACCGTGTCGACGCCGACGCCAGGCAGATCGATGCGCCGCTCCTGCCCCGGCTTCGGCGCCTTCACCAGCACGCCGCCGGGGCCCTTCCGCTGCAACGCGCCGGCGCGCGCCACCAGCGCGTCGGTGCCCTCGATGGCCTCGAGCCCGAGCACGATGCCCTGCTGCACGACCGCGGCCTGGCCGACGTCGAGAGCGCCGATCGCTTTCGCCGCCGCGAAGCCGCGCGCGATGTCGATCCGCGCCTGGCGATCGGGCTTGATCCGCCCATAGACCCCTTCGACCGCGAGCAGGCCCTTCACCAGCTCGTGCGGGCCCACCACGTTGACGCCTTCGTTCTCGAATTCGCGGATGATGGCACGCAGCAGTCCGTCGTCGCCGAGCGCGCGCACGGTCGCCTTCACGATCACCTTGAGCGCGCGCCAATCGGGGCGCAGCTCCTTGAGCGAAGGACGCCGCACCTTGCCGACGAAGACGACCTCTTTGGGATCGTATTCGCGCAAGAGCTTCTCGCCCTTGGCCGCCGCGCCGAGCCGGCACCAGGCGTGGGGCACGCCTTTGAGTGCCGCCGCATCGGCATGGCCTTCGAGCGCCACCACGAAAAACGGCCGCCCGGCCTCGCGGCAGGCTTGGATCACGACGCCGGGCAGCGCGCCGCCGCCGGCGATGATCGCAAGCCTATTCGGAGACGTAGCGCCCGGTCGTGGGGAGGCAGAGGTTGCGGCTCGAACGTGCGCGGATGAACTCGACAATTTCCATCACCGCTTCTTGTTCGCGGTACATTGCAGCGGCATCTTGCAGCCGCTCTTCTAGCGAGCCCTCCGCAGCGAACAAGAGCCTGTAGGCGGTGCGGAGAGTCTGGATCTGCTCGCGCGTGAACCCGCGCCGTTTCAGACCGATGAGATTGAGCCCGGCCAGGCTCGCGCGGTTGTTCCAGAACGGATAGACGTTGCCGTAAGGGATCACGTCGTCGGCCACGCCGCATACGCCGCTGATCATCGCGTAGCGCCCGATGCGGACGAACTGGTGCACGGCGCAATTGCCGCCGAACACGCAGTAGTCGCCGACCGTGACGTGGCCGCCGAGCACCGCGTTGTTGGCCATCACGATGTTGCTGCCGACGTGGCAATCGTGCGCGACGTGGGTGTTGACCATGAAGAAGTTTCGGTCGCCGATTTTCGTAACGCCGCCGCCCTCGACCGTGCCGGTGTTCATGGTCACGTGCTCGCGGATCATGTTTTCGGCGCCGATCTCGAGCCGCGTCGGCTCCCCGGCATACTTCAAGTGCTGCGGACCCTGGCCGAGCGAGGCGAACGGATAGACTCTGGTGCGTGGCCCAATGCGTGTGTGGCCGTCGACGATGACGTGCGAGGCGAGCTCGACGCCGTCTTCGAGCGTGACATTGGCGCCGACGATGCAATAGGGGCCGATCGCGACTCCCTGGCCAATCTTGGCGCCGGGGGCAACGATGGCGGTCGCGTGGATGCCGCCCATCAGCGATCGACGATCATGGCCGTGTAGGTGGCGTCGGCCACGACCTTGTCCTCGACGCGGCACTCGCCCTTGAACTTCCAGACGAGCTTGCGCGCGTGGATTTTCTCGACGCGGATGAAGATCTGGTCCCCGGGCCGCACGGGATGGCGGAAGCGCGCGTCCTCGATCGACATGAAGTAGACGAGCTTGCCGTGCATCGCGTCACCCAGGGTCTCGACCACGAGGGCGCCGGCGGTCTGCGCCATCGCCTCGATCAGCAGCACGCCCGGCATGATCGGCTCGCCCGGGAAATGGCCCTGGAAATGCGGCTCGTTGACCGAGACGTTCTTCAAGCCCACCGCACGCTCGCCCAGCACCATCTCGACCATCCGGTCCACCATCAGGAACGGATAGCGGTGCGGCAGCAGCGTCATCACGCGGGCGATGTCCCCGCGCTTGACCGTGGGGGTCGGCGCTTCGGCGGTCATGGCGCTCGACGTGGCTTGGCGCCGCGCCCTGCTCTCGTCAGAGGCGGTGCGCCCACCGCTCAGTTGGTCTTCTTGGGCGCCGGGGCCGCCGGTGCCCCGGGCTTGTTCTGCGCCGGCGGCTGTTGCGGCGCCTCGCTCGTGGGTTCGGCCTTGGGCGGGAACTCGAACTTCACCTGGATCTTGGCCTTGTCCAGGCGCTCGATCACCTTGTCGGTGATGTCGAGCTGCGCCGCCGCATGCAGCACGGCGCTGCGCTCGAGCACGAGCGTGTAGCCGGACTCGACGGCGATGGCCTGGATGACCTTCACCACCTCGCTGCGGAACTGCTGCTGCACGTGGCGCACGGCGCGCGACATCTGCTCCTGGCGGATCTGGGCGGTGCGGCGCACTTCGGCGAAGCGCGCGTTGAGCCGCTGCAAGCGCTGGTCGTATTCGCGGCCGGTGATCTTGAGCCGGTCCTTCTCGAGCTGCTGATACTCCTGCTGCAGTTTCTTCTGCTCGTTGGTGAAGTCGGCGTCGAAGCGCTTGGCGAGGGTTTCGGCCTCGTCCTGGGCGGCTTTCATTGCCTTGGCGGAGTTCGTGAGCTTGGCGCCGTCGACGACGGCGACGACGAGCGGCGCAGGCTGCTGCTGTTGCGCGCCAGCACCGGCGGCAAGCGCCAAGGGCGCCGACAGCGCCAGGACCATGAGAATACGCTTCATTGGAACACCTTTAGGATTGCTTAGAAACGCGCGCCGAAGCGGAAGTGGAAGACCTGCTTGCGATCGCCCTCGAACGTGACCACCGGGTAGCCGAGGTCGACCCTGAGCGGCCCGAACGGCGACTGCCAGGAAGCGCCGACGCCGACGGCGACGCGCGGCGAATTGCGCTCGAGAACCCGCGGGTCGTTGATGTCGATGTCGAAGGCGCTGCCGACATCGGCGAAGATGCGTCCCTGGATCCCGAATTCCTTGGGTAGGCCGAGCGGGAAGCTCAGTTCGGTCGTGACCACATAATACTTGTTCGCGCCGAGCGTGTCTCCCGTTATTCGGTCGCGGGGGCCGACGCCGCCGACCCGGAACGCGCGCAGCGAATCGCCGCCCAGGAAGAAGCGCTCGTTGAGGCGCACCTTCTGGCCGATCCCCTCGACGATGCCGGCCTCGCCGAGCAGGCTCACCACGTAGCCCGGTATGATCGTGTAGTGGACGGCACCGCGCGCGATGCCTTTGACAAAATGCACCGAGCCGGGCGGCGCGCCGTAGTTGACGGTGCCGGAGAGCACGAACCCCTCGGTCGGCAGGAAGCGGTTGTCACGCGTGTCGTAGGTGAGCGTGGTGCCGACCTGGGTGATCGTGGTCTTGCCTTCCTCGGCCTTGATGAGCGGCGAGGCATTGACCGAGATGTCGCGCACCCGCTTGTCGTTCACTTCGTAGGCGACGACCTGCGTGAGTTCCTCGGTGATGCGCCAGCCGAGCCGGAAGCGGAAGCCGGTCTCGCGCGTGTTGAAGCTGCCCTCATTGGTGAAGCTGCGCTCGCGGCGGAACAGATCGACGCCGAAGGCGAGGTTGCGCTCGAGGAAATAGGGCTCGGTGAAGCTGATGTCGGCGCCGAGAGTGCGCTGCGAGATGAAGAACGTGGCGCCCAGGTCCTGGCCGCGGCCCATGAAGTTCTTCTCGCGGATGCCGATGCTGCCGAGAACACCTTCGTCGGTGGCGTAGCCGGCGCCGAGGCTGAGCTCGCCGGTGGCTTTCTCCTGGATCGTGACGGTGAGCACCGCCTTGTCCGGCGCCGACCCCTCGCGCGCCTGGATCTCGACCTTGTCGAAGTAGTCGAGGTTGTTGAGGCGGCGCTGCGAGATGCGCACGCGCTCGGCGTTGAACGCATCGCCCTCGCTGATGCGCAGCTCGCGGCGAATGACCTCGTCGCGCGTGCGGATGTTGCCCCGAATCTCGATGCGCTCGACGAAGACCTTGGGTCCTTCGCGGATGTCGAAGGTGACCGCCACCGTCTTCTTCTCCCGGTCCGGCGTCAGCACGGGATTCACGCGCACGAACGCGTAGCCCATCGAGCCCGCCACGCTGGTGAGCGATTCCACGGTGGCCTCGATCTTGTCGCCGTCGAAGCGCTGGCCCTCGCGGATCCGCAGCCCGCGCCGGAATTGATCGGCCTGCACGCCCCTGAGGTCGGA
>SBBV01000620.1 GCA_005240015.1 Candidatus Odyssella thessalonicensis
CGTTTCGCTCCGTGCGCTACGGTCAAGAAGCTGCCCGCCGCAGCGCTCGGGCCGGGCCTGCCGAGAAAACCATGACAATGTCGGCGCTGCACTTCTGGAGGACAGCCATGCGTCACGACAAAAGCAGCCGGGCTCACCTCCGGCTCGCAGTTGCGCCCGCCTTGCTGGCCGGAGCTGCCCCGGCCGCCGCGGCGGCAGCCCCGCCCGCTCTCGCCGCGTCCCAGCCCCGGCGGCTCGAGATCGACTTCAACCGCCTGTGGCAGGACCAGGTCCGGCCCGGAATGCCGGGGCCCGGGGTTCGATTTGCGCACCTTCAGGATCCCGCTCCAAGGACCGAGGAAAACGACTCGTGGCAATTACTTCTCCTCCGCTACGAAGACGGGCGCGGGCGCCGGTTCGCGTGACAACCGTCACGCTTCGCGCGTGATAACCGTCACAGCCAATCGGTGCGATTTCGGAGACAGTGTTGCGACGCTGTGATCGAGTTCACAGGCGCCGAACGCTGAGCGGAGTGAAGCCCCGCCACCGCATCACCGCAAGGTCCTCCCGGCCCGCCGCGGCCTCGACGACCAGAGGAAACGACCATGAGCCACAAGGCCTCCTGCCGATCGTTCTCCACAATTGAAACCGGCACACGGATCACGGCGCCGATCTTTGCCCTCCTGCTCGGCCTCGCCGCAGGTGCGGCCCCGAGCCACGCCACTGACGGATGCACGGCGGGGGCGATGGCGGCCAGCACAGCGAGTGGTGAAGGGTACACCTGCAAGCGCAATTGCGCGCTCACCACTCCGCTCGACGGCTTGCGGGTACTGGGCTCGGTCACATTCTCTGGGCACGACGCCACGCTCGCCCGCTGCCTCGAGGCGTGCAGCGCGACCCCGGGCTGCACGGCCGTGCATTACAGCGTCCGCACCGAAATGCGCGACGGGATCCCCTATACGACCCTCTCCTGCGGACTCTACGGCGGCGACGTCTATACGACGGACACGCGGGCGCCGAGCGAGCCTGGGCGCCACGCCGGCGTCTGCTTCCGAAATCCCAACCCGAATCCGATCTGGCAAGACCCGCGCTTCCGCATCGACACGCGTGTGATCGACCAGGATTTGCTGCGGCCGCGCTCCTTCGGCCAGAGTTGGCCCCGCTACGGCAAGAACTGAGGACGCCCCCGCGAGGGCAAACGCGTTTCGGGATTTCCCCGCGGGAAATGCCAAGCCTTGCGCGGTCACGAATAAAGCCGATCCTCATCGAGGGCGAGTACCCGGAGTACGACCCCACGCTCCGAGAGCGAGCGGCCGTTGCATCGCGATAGCATGCGCCCGCAATTCCGGACGCGGGCGGAGGCCGTCGATAGCCGCTAAAGATGCGGGCCTATTTCGTTTCCGCCACATAGACGCCGTCCCAGCCCGCGGGCGGCGGGTTCTTGCGGAATTCGGCGATGCGCTCAGCATAAACGTCGCAGAGACCTGCGAGCTCGCTTCCTCCGGCTTCGCGAAGCTTGGCCAGCGCGCGCGCAGCCGCGTCCCACTCGCCGGCGCGGTAGGAAACGAGGAAGCCCGCCTGGATCGCATCGAGCGCCTTGAACGCGTCGCTTGCCGCGCGCTCGGGGCCGCCCAGCAGCGTGTAGACGCGCGCCGGCGCCGTCTTGCCCTTGACGCGGATGAGATCGACCTCGAGCGCCGCGAACTCGGGCGCGAGCGAGCGCGTCTCCTCGCCGATCAGCGTCGCGACCCGATAGGCCTTGGTCTGGCCCTCGAGGCGCGAGGCGAGGTTCACGCCGTCGCCCAGCACCGAATAGTCGAAGCGCTGCTGCGAGCCCATGTTGCCGACGCAGCACACCGCCGAGTTCAGGCCGATGCCGATCGCGATCGGAAAGTGCTGCCGGCCGACCTTCTTCGCCTCCTCCGCCAGCTCCGCGTTGAGCACTTTGAGGCGCTCAAGCATCGCGAGCGCCGCGCCGCAGGCGCTCTTGGCGTGGCCGGGATCGTCGAGCGGCGCGTTCCAGAACGCCATGATCGCGTCGCCGATGTATTTGTCGACCGTGCCGCCGTTGGCCAGGATCGTGTCGGTCATCGGCGTCAGGTAGCGGTTCATGAACGCCGTCAGGCCCTCGGCGTCGAAGTGCTCGGCGATCGTCGTGAAGCCGCGAATGTCGGAGAACAGCAGCGTCATCGGCCGCATCTCGCCGCCGAGCCTCAAGCGCGAGGGATCCGAGGCGAGCCGCTCGACGAGGGCCGGCGCCAGGTAGCGCCCGAACGCCGAGCGCACCTGGCGGCGCTCGCGCTCGGTGCGGAAATAGACGACCAGCGTCGTCACCACGAACACGAGGCCGATCGCGAGCGCGGGCGACACCGGGTCGATGAGCCAGCCGAAGCGCGTGAACGCCATCCAGGCGAGGCCCACGGCAAGCGCCGCGCCGCCGAAGCCGATGAGCCCGGCCCAGGCGGCGCCGATCCGCGGCACGAGCAGGATCACGCCGGCGCACAGCACGACGACGAAGATGTGCTCGACCGAGTCCGAGAAATCGGGCCGCAGCAGATAGGTGCCGCTCGCCACCTGCTCGATCGCCTGCGCGTGCACCTCGACGCCGGGCGTGGCCGGATGGAGCGGCGTCGCGCGGATGTCGAGCAGACCCGCGGCGCTGGTGCCGACGACGGCGATCTTGCCCTCGACCTCGTCGGGCTTGAAGTCGCCGGCGATGATCTTCCAGGCCGGGATCGTGCGCACCGATTCGCGCGGCGCGAAATACACGACGAGGCGCCCGTCGGCGTCGGTCGGCACCGTGGCGCGGCCGATCTGGATCGCGTCGACGGCCCTTCCGTCCTGCACCGAGCGGAGCTTGTAGGACTGGGCGCCCTGCCCCACGCGCAGCAACTCGGCGAACAGGCTCGGATAGATCTGGGTGCCGACGCGCACCACGGCCGGCATGCGCCGCACCACCTGGTCCTGCTCGGGGAAATAGTTGAGCGAGCCGTTCCCCTTGGCGCCGGCCTCGATCTCGGGCAGCGTCGCGACCGCGCCCGGCCCGCCGAAGAACGCGCGTACCGGATCGGCGCCCGCATAGCCGTAGCCGGCCTTGAGCGCGGGCATGCGCGTGCCCTGGCTGTTGGTGATGAAGAAGCCGGTCACGACGCGGCTGCGCGCGATCGTGGCCGCGAGCACCTTGTCGTTGTCCGGCAGCTCTTCGGAGCGCGCCATCAGCTGCTCGGTGAGCGGCGTCTTCGGCCAGCTCTTGACGACGCGCCCGGGCGAAAGCCGGTCGGGCTCGGCGAACACGATGTCGAAGCCGATCACGCTGACACCGGCTTGGGTGAGGCGGTCGACGAGCTGCGCGATCAGCGTGCGCGGCCACGGCCACTGGCCGAGGCGCGCCAGCGATTCGTCGTCGACGTCGATCACGCGCACGAGCGATACGGCCGGATTCTGCTCGCGCGGCTTGGCGCGCTGGTAGGTGTCGAAGGCAAGCTCGCGCAGGAGCTGCACCGGCACCGGATCCCACGCGCGCAGCGCCACGATCAGCGCCAGGCACGCCCACGGGATCAGGATCAAGAGCGGCGAGCCCCAGCGGCCCATGGCTCAGCGCCCCCGCGCAGGGTGCTCGCGGCCGCGAGGCTCGCGGGCGCGATGCTCGCGCGCGTGTGGCGTCTGCGATGCCGACATGGCGACAACCTACCATGATCCGAGGAGAGCCGCCCACCCCTCCCCGGCAAGGTGGTCGCGGGCATGTTTTTCGGCCACGCAACCTTACCGTCGCAAGCTCGTTCTTAACCGAGGTGTGGGCGCCGTTCGGATCGGGCGACGCCGGCGGGTAATCGGCAACGGTTCGTCGATGAAGAAGGCTTCAAGCAATACCCGGAACGGTCGCGGGCCCCCCGGAGCGGCGGCGGGTGTTCCCGATGCGGCCGATACGCGCACGGCCGGCGCGCTCCGCGAGAAGGAATGGTACTTTCGCCACTTCGTGAACGCGGTCGTCGACTACGCGCTCTACATGCTCGATACCGACGGGCGCGTCGCCGCCTGGAACACCGGCGCCGAGCGCATCAAGGGCTATGCGGCCGACGAGATCATCGGCCGGCACTTTTCCCGCTTCTACACCGAGGAGGATCGGCGCGCCGGGCTTCCCGCGCGCGCGCTCGAAACTGCGCTGCGCGAGGGCAAGTTCGAGGCGGAGGGCTGGCGCGTGCGCAAGGACGGCTCCCGGTTCTGGGCCCACGTCGTGATCGACCCGGTGCGCGACGACGCGGGGCGGCTCATCGGCTTCGCCAAGATCACGCGCGACATGACCGAGCGCCGGAAGGCGCGCCAGCAGCTCGAGCAGACCCGCGAGGCACTGCATCAGGCGCAGAAGATGGAGGCGATCGGCCAGCTCACCGGCGGCATCGCTCACGACTTCAACAACATCCTCGCCGGCATCGTGAACAATCTCGACCTTGCCCGGCGCCACTCCGGCGGCAGCCCGGATGTCCAGCGCTATGTCGACGCGGCGCGCGCGGCCGCGAACAACGGCGCGGGATTGATTCAGCAGATGCTCGTCTTCGCGCGCAAGCAGCCCGCGCGCATCGAGACCATCGACGTGAACGGCACGATCGCGAACCTGATCCCGTTCCTGAAGCGCACCTGCCCCGAGAACGTCGCGGTCGCCTCGGCGCTCGCGCCCGATGCGGGCTTCGCCTCGGCCGATCCGCATCAGCTGCAGACCGCGCTGCTCAACCTCGTCATCAATGCAAGCGACGCGATGCCGGAGGGCGGCACGGTCACGATCGCGACGGCCCGCGCGGCGCCGCCGGCCAGCGCCGACGCCCCGGCGGGCGACTATGTCTGCATCACCGTCGCCGATACCGGCGTCGGCATGACGCCCGACGTGCTGCAGCACGCATTCGAGCCGTTCTTCACGACCAAGGAAATCGGCAAGGGCACCGGCCTCGGGCTTTCCATGGTCTATGGCGCACTGCGCCAGATGGGCGGCGCGGCCGCCATCGAAAGCGAGCCGCAGCGCGGCACGTCGGTGCGGCTCTGGCTGCCGGGCGCCGCGGCGCCCGAGCGCGCGTCGGGCGAGGTCGCCGACGTCACGCCGCAGGCGGTGGAGCCCGGGACCGAGCTGATCTTCGTCGAGGACGACGTGATCGTCAGCATGTCGACGACCGAGATGCTGCGCGAGGCCGGATACCGCGTGCACGAGGCGGGCCGCGGCGAGAAGGCGCTGCAGCTACTCGAGAGCCACCCCGGAGTCCGCGTTCTCGTGACCGACGTGGGGCTGCCCGGCATGAACGGCCATGAACTTGCGCTCGAAAGCCGGCGCCGCCGGCCCGGCCTCAAGATCCTGTTCATAACCGGCCATGACCGCAGCCGCGGCGACGAGCGCATTCCTCCCGGCTTCGACACCGAATATCTCGGCAAGCCCTACCAGCCCGAAGACCTGTTCGCCGCCCTGCGGCGGCTCGGGCCAGGCTGACCCGCCTTTAAGGGGCCGGCGCGGAACCATCACGCACCAAACACGTTCGGGAGCGGGGGGTGCGATCAGGAGACCCGTAGCTTGAACCCGCTGACCTCTGCCTCGATGGCGACCGCCGTCGAGGTTGCCCGCGAAGCCTCGCCCGACATGCCGATGATCCTGTGGCCGGCCGACTGGCCGGCGCCCGAGCTGGTGGCTTGGACCTTGGCCCAGATGCTGGCCGAAACGCTGCCCGCCCCGCACGGGCACGATCGCGCAGCGTCGTCCGACGCGCCCGACGACAAGCCTCAGGCTCAGCCCGGAACGCTTGCCGCCGAATGGGAATGGTGGGCGCGACAGGGATCGAACCTGTGACCCCTACGATGTCAACGTAGTGCTCTTCCGCTGAGCTACGCGCCCGCTGGCCGCCCAAAAAACGGGCGGCGAGGCCTCTGAAGGAGGCCGGTCTTATCGCTTGCACCAGATGGGAATGCAAGGCCTTGGCGGCAAGCGCGCACGCACCTTTACCTATCGGCAAAGTGCCGTAGCGGCGCGGCGCGCCGGCCTTGCGGCGGTGCACACCCAGGCCCGCAGCGGTTTGTCGCTAGGCGCCCCCATGAGCCTTGGCTATAGTCGCGCGCAGAAGACGTTAATTGGCTGTCCATCGGGAGGAAAACGATGAAGTCGCGCTTCGCCTTCGCCACCATTGCGCTCGCCGCGCTGGGGCTCGCCCTGCCGGCCGCGGCGCAGAACAAGTCGGTCACCCTCGGCACGGCCTCGACCGGCGGCACCTATTTCGTCTACGGCGGCGTCGTCGCGTCGCTGCTGACGAGCAAGAACATCGGCCTCACCGTCTCGACGCAGCAGACGCAGGGCCCGAACCAGAACGTCGTCCTCGTGTCGGAGAAGAAGGTCGAGCTCGGCATGACGACGATGGGCATCGCGTTCCATGCCTATACCGGCACCAAGGACGGCTGGACCAAAGGGAAGAAGTACGACCAGATCCGCGCGCTCTTCCCGATGTACGACACGCCGTTCCACTTCATCACGCTCAAGAAGAACAACATCAACAAGGTGGCGGACTTGAAGGGCAAGACCGTCGGCGTCGGGCCCAAGGCCGGCACCTGCGGCACCTACTTCCCGCTGATGTTCAAGGCGCTCAAGATCGACGTGAACATCCAGTTCGGCGGCGCCAGCGACATGGGCAACCGCCTCTCCGACGGACTCATCGCCGCGTTTCCGTTCTGCGCCGGCCTGCCGATCGCGATCTACAGCGAGCTCGACGCGTCGCGCGAGGTCAACTACTTCACGTTCACCGACGCCGAGCTTGCGATCCTCAAGAAGGAAATCCCCGAGCTCTCGGACTCGGTCATTCCGAAGGGCACCTACAAGAGCCAGAAGGAGGACCACAAGACCGTCGGCCTCTACAACTTCTTCATCGTGCACAAGGATTTCGACGCCGACACGGCCTACAAGATCACCAAGGCCGTGCTCGAGAGCAATGACGAGTTGAAGAAGGGCCACGCGGCCGGCGTCGAGACGGTCATCAAGAACTGGGACAAGAACACGTTCCTGCCGTTCCACCCGGGCGCGGTGAAGTACTACGCCGAGAAGGGCATCAAGATTCCCGACAAGCTCGTCGGCAAATAAACGGGACCGCGAAGGCGGCGAGGCGCGCGCTGCGGCACAAGCGCGCCTCTCATTTCTGGGGGCGATGGCATGGCAAGCGGGGACGTTGCCAAGCCGGCGGCGGCCGCGAACAACGCGGCCGAGGTTGCGCCGATCAGCGAGCAGGAGTTCGCAAGCTCGTGGCGTGCGCTCACGGGCTGGACGAAGTCCGCGCTGTTCTGGCTGGCCGCGATCTTTGCCGGCTTCCATATCCTCAATCTGAACTATCTCGCACTCGACTCGACGCTGTTCCGCATCGTCCACCTTTCCGGCGGCTCGGCGCTGGGCTTCCTGCTGATTTCTTCGCGCCGCGGCGAGACGCCCGGGCGGATTCCCTGGTACGACTGGCTGCTCGCGGCGGCCGCGGTCGCGGTCGGCGTCTATCTCACGCGCGACATCGACGACTGGCAGATGCGCGTCGGCACCGTGGCGACGGTGTGGGACTTCGTCGCCGCGCTGACCGGCACCATTCTGGTGCTCGAATTCACGCGCCGCAGCTCGGGCTGGGCGCTGACAATCATCGCGGCTGTGTTCATCGTTTACGGCTTCGGCTTCGTAGGGCGCTCGATGCCGGGCGCGCTGCATCACACCGGCAAGAATTTCGAGGACTGGTTCGTCCAGATCTTCAGCGAGAACGGCGTGTTCGGGCAGACGCTCGAGGTCTCCTCGACCTTCATCATCCTGTTCGTGATCTTCGGCGTGTTCCTGACCCGCTCGGGCGCCGGCGACTACTTCAACAATCTCTCGGTGGCGCTCGTCGGCTGGGCACGCGGCGGGCCGGCCAAGGTGGCGGTGATCTCGGGGGCGATGTTCGGCTCGATCAGCGGCTCCTCGGTCGCGAACGTCGTCGCCTCCGGCGCCATCACCATTCCGATGATGCGCCGCGTCGGCTACGACCGCGCCACCGCCGGCGCGATCGAGGCGACGTCGTCCACCGGCGGCCAGATCACGCCGCCCGTGCTCGGCGCCGGCGCCTTCATCATGGCGCAGGTCCTTGGCGTGCCTTACACCGACATCGCCTGGGCGGCGGTGTTCCCGTGCGTTCTGTTCTATGTCGCCAACTACGCGCACTGCCACCTGCATGCGCTGCGGCACGGGTTGAAAGGCATCCCGCGCAAGGAGCTGCCGCGCATCGGGCCGATGCTGGCGCAGCTCTACTTCGTGCTTCCGATCGCGATCCTGATCTATGCATTCGTGACCGGCTTCTCGCCGTTCCGCGCGGCGTCGCTGGCGATGCTGGCGGCGATTCTGGTGACGCTCGCCGTGATGGGAACCTCGGGCGGGCCGGTGCCCTTCGGCGCACGGATCTTCCTCGTCGTGGCGGCGCTCGTGCTCGGCGGCATCGAGCTGCTGCTGCTGCTCGACATCAACACCGTCACGCTTCCCGGCGGCGGCACCGTTGTCCTGTTCTTTCTTCTCGCGATCGTGACGCTTGGCATCGCCTTGCTCGCGGGCCTGCTCGACAAGCTCAAAAGCGGCGAGGACCGCACCCCGTTCGGCCTCCCCGGCCTCGCGCGAACCTTCGAAGGCGGCACGCGCGACGCGCTGCAGCTCATCGCCGTGTGCGCCGCCGCTGGCATCGTCGCTGGCGCCATCGCCACGACCGGCATTGGCGGGCGCATCACCTACGTGCTGCTCGCCATCGCCGGCGAGAGCAAGCTCGTCGCGATGCTGTTCACCGCCCTCATCGTCACGATTCTCGGCATGGGCATGCCGACCACGGCCGCCTACGCGATCTCGGCTTCGGTCGTGGCGCCGGGCCTGATCCGCATCGGCGTCGAGCCGCTGGTCGCGCATATGTTCATCTTCTACTACGCGATCCTCTCCTCGATCACGCCGCCGGTGGCCATCGCGTCCTTCGCCGCCGCCGCCATGGCCAAGGCCGATCCGTGGCGGACCTCGATGATCGCGGTCAGGAACGGCCTTGCGACATTCATCGTGCCGTTCCTGTTTTTCTATTCGCCGGTGCTGCTCGGCAAGGGAAGCTGGTATGCGGTGGCCGCCGCGCTGGCGAGCGCCATCGTCGGCGTCTACTTCCTCGCCTGCTCGACCGAAGGCTGGTTCAACGGACCGCTCACATGGGGCGCGCGCGCGCTGCTGTTCTTGGCCGCCATCGGTCTCATGCTGCCCGAGCTTTATTCGAGCATCGTCGGCATTGTGTTGGGGGTCGGCGTCTTCGCTTATCAGCGCTGGCGTCACGGCGCCGACCCGGCCGACAGGGTTCCCTCACCGAAGCTCTCCACGGCGTAGCGCGGCCTTACCTCGCCCGCCATGCTGAGCGGCCCGTCTTCGGGCCGCGAAGCATCCCTCTCCGGCGAGCCGCAAGCATGCGGCGCTCGGGCGTTGAAACCGTGCGAACTTGCCGAGAGATGCTTCGCTGCCGCCCAAGTGGGCGGCGCTCAGCATGACGGCCATGGTAGAGTATCGCCGTGTCACCCAAGGATCCCTCCTCGCACACACCGCTCGCCGAGCGCGAGGTGACGACGATCATCGTCGGCGTGCTCCTGAGCGTGTTCCTGGCGGCGCTCGACCAGACGATCGTGGCGACCGCGCTGCCCACGATCGCGGCCGAGTTCCGGGGCGTCGAGACCGTGGCGGCGAGGAGATACCCCGAGACGACCCACGAG